>JAGVDA010000202.1 GCA_020058975.1 Thermosynechococcus sp. WC_1
ACTACTGCGCCGTACCGATCGCATCCCTCAAGCAGCAAAGCACACCGAGATTTTGAGCTATGGACCACTGACGCTGGTGCCAGAGCGGTTTGAAATTCTTTGGGCTGAGAAGGTTATTAAGCTCACGCGGCTAGAGTTTGAGCTACTGCACTGTTTGCTACAGCGCCACGGTCAAACGGTTTCGCCCAGCGAAATTTTGCAGGAGGTTTGGGGCTATGACCCCAATGACGATATTGAAACCATTCGGGTTCACGTCCGTCACCTGCGCACCAAGCTAGAACCCGACCCGCGCCATCCCAAATTCATCAAGACAGTGTACGGCGCAGGCTACTGCTTGGAATTTCCTCAAGATCATCCTGCCCTAGAGCCGCTCAACTCCAGCGCAGGATCTAACGCTTAATTCCTTAAATTATGGTGTGCAGCTAGACCTAAATCTACGAGGGATTTGGGTCTAAGATTTAGCTGCTGTCACAATATTCTGGCTAAGAGACTGCAATGCGGTGAGCATCTTAGCCTTATCGGGCTGCTTATTTTTGAGTTCGCCATTGACAGAATCTAGCCCTTCTTCGATGGCATCATAGGTTTTAGAAGACTTTACCTTGACCCCGTCCTCAACGGTTTTCCAAGCGTCTTCAAACTTCTCAAAGTCTGCTTTAGCTTGGTCAAATTTCCCAGCTTTGACCGCAGCAGTCGTTTTTTCTGTCACGTTTTGCAGCGCCGTAAAGCCAGCCGCTGGATTCGCTGCGGCCTCAGTCTTTACAGCAGCGGTCGAAGACGTTTCTGGTACAGAAGTTTGAGGATCTCCACAACTGCTTAAGCCTAAGAGTGCCAAGCTGCCGCCCACTAACAATAATTTAAATCGGCTCATACAGTCCCTTTGAGAATAGTGATTTGACAATACTGATTCGACAATACTGACTAGACTGGATAGTAGGGTACTTCTAGTAAAGATCTTGGAAAGATGGTCTTGGGGTGCCTGAAGACTGGCGATACTGGAAGCCAGTGTTGTGTGAGGATTCACATCCAGCATGAAAATTTTGCTTGTCGAAGATGATGGATGGATTGCCGAATCGCTGGTTGAAGCGCTCACCGATCAGCATTATGTGGTGGATACCGCGTTAGACGGAGCCTTAGGCTGGACTCTAATTCAAACCTATCCCTATGATTTAGTGATTTTAGATTGGATGTTGCCTAAATTAGATGGCCTTCGCCTCTGTCAACAGCTTAGGCAGGCTCACTATACAATGCCTGTTCTGCTGCTGACGGCAAAGGATACTGCCTTAGATAAGGTGTTAGGGCTAGACGTCGGTGCAGATGACTATTTGGTTAAACCCTTTGACTTAAGTGAGCTGTTAGCCAGGGTGCGAGCGCTGCTAAGACGGCAAAAGGCTTTGGTTCCAAACGTTTTAGAGTGGGGCGAGTTGCGGCTCAATTCGGGGACGGGGCAGGTTGAATACGCCGATCAACAACTGGCGTTAACGCCTAAAGAATACGGATTGCTGGCCTTCATTCTGCGGAGTGGGGGCTGTATTGTTCGACCGGATGAGATTTTGAACCATCTTTGGCCTTCGGAAGATCCGCCGGGGAAAGAAACCATCAAGGTTCATTTAAGGGGACTTCGGCAAAAACTGAAGGCGGCAGGAGCAGCGGATGATGTTATCGAAACGGTTTATGGCTTGGGGTATCGGCTTAAATCAATGGACGAGGCGTAAGCATCCAAGACGTATTCATCCGACGCAACAGCTATTTCGGGCGTTAAGCCTCAGGCTTCTGCTTTCTTATTTGGGCGCAATGACGGTCGTGATGGGACTCTCGGCGGCGGCGGTCTATCAGGTTTTTTCCTACAGTCTTTTGCAAGCGCTTGACGTTCATTTAGCCACTATTGCAGAGGCCGCAAAGCACAATCTGTCGGCAGTTCCTCACAGTGCTGGGGGCGGCGATCGCATACAACCTGCGGTGATCGATCAGGATGCTGATCTGGACTTGCCGTGGCAAGATTTACAAAAGACAACGGAGACGGTGGAATGGTTTGATGCGGCGGGTAAGCGGCTTTCAGTAGCAGGGCGCAAAATACCTTTTAAAGCGTTTACGCCTCAGTTTCAGCCTTTACAGCAGGAAAATCTTCGCTCCCTGACGCTTCCGGTCGTGGTTCAGGGTCAGGCTCCTCAAGGCTACGTCAGGGTGAGTATGGATACCCATGACGTAGAAGAAGATCTTGATCGGCTGCGGTTGGGCTTAGGCATTGGCGGTGCCGTGGCAATTGGGTTAATGGGCGTAACGGGAGGGTGCTTGACGCGGCGATCGCTCTGTCCCATTGAGCGCAGTATGGACAAGCTCCAGCAGTTTACGGCTGATGCTTCCCATGAGCTGCGAAGCCCCATTACCGCTATCAAAACCGCTGTAGAAGTGATGCAGACCCATCCAGAACGCATCCATAGGGCAGACGTTAAAAAACTTAGGATGATGGCTCAAGCCACACAGCACATAACGGATCTGATGGAAGACCTGCTGCTGTTGGCGAGAGCCGATGATGATGCGCTACAAGGAATTGAGCGAACCCAGTCTGTACCGCTTCATGACCTGCTAGAAGATCTTGTTGAACTACTCCAGACCAAAATTGAGACCGCCGGACTGGCTTTAGAGATGCAGATGCTGACTCCGATCTGGGCAGAAGGGAATCTATCACAGTTGAGTCGGGTCTTTCTAAATCTGCTCGATAACGCCATTCTCTATACTCCTAGCGGCGGGAGTATCTCTCTTTCGCTGACGCAAGCCCCTGCGATCGCCCTGATCACCATCCGCGATACCGGAATCGGCATTGATGCGGCGCACTTGCCTCACATTTTTGACCGATTTTGGAGGGCAGATCCGTCACGATCGCGGCAGACAGGAGGGACAGGGCTGGGACTGGCGATCGCCCAGGCTATTGTCATAGCGCATGGTGGCAAACTTACGGTCAAAAGTCAGTTAGGTGTGGGAAGCTGCGTTCAGGTTGAGTTGCCCAGCATAGTCTAGAAATCTGCGCATATCTCACAGATAAATCATTTCTTTCCTCAATCTTTCCCTGAGGTGTCGTACCTTAAAAAGGCAAAATCAAATTTATTGTGGACTGCTTATGAAACGAGCATTTCGGAAATATCATCGCGTTCTGGCAACAATCTTGTGTTTACCCTTAGGCTTAACCGTCCTCACAGGTATGGCAACAACCGTTGTGGGGGAATGGTCTTGGAATCTTGGAATCTCCCGTCGCCTAATACTAGGGCTGCATACGGGTGAAATTTTCCATCTTGAGGCGATCTACCCCATACTGAACGGGTTAGGTCTGATTGGGCTATTGGTCACTGGGTCTAGCATGACGAGTGTGTTTAAGGCTAGAAAATCAAGAACATCTATTCCGGATTCTCCGGAGTAGAGTTGATTCACCGCAGCGTTGAGTTCATGGCTTAGAGCCGCTATCCCAATTATTTTTAGCCTATGCGTGCTTCCCATCCCCCTCCCTCTGCCCGATCCTATGCGGTGTTGTCCATTGTGGCGGCGCTACTAACCATTGCGCTCAAGTTTGGAGCTTATGCTTTTACGGGTTCGGTGGGGCTACTCTCTGATGCCATTGAGTCCATTGTCAATTTAGTGGCGGCAGGGGCGGCCTTTTGGGCGCTTTCTTATGCCTCTAAACCGCCTGACGCAGAACATACCTTTGGACATTCCAAGGCAGAGTATTTTTCCAGCGCCCTCGAAGGGATTTTGATTCTAGTTGCTGCCCTCAGTATTGCCGTAGCCGCAATTGATCGCCTTCTCCATCCGCAGCCTATTGAGCAGGTGGGCATAGGCTTAGGCTTAGCGCTGGTGGCGACGGCGTTGAACGGTGGAGTGGCCTGGGTTTTGCTTCAGGCAGGCCGACGGTTTCGCTCCATTACGCTTCGTGCTGATGCCCACCATTTACTGACGGATGTGTGGACTTCTGTGGGTGTCGTACTGGGCATTGGGTTGGTGAGCGTCACTGGCTGGGTTATTCTTGACCCCATTGTGGCGCTGCTGGTGGCAGCCAATATTGTGTGGACGGGGCTAAGGCTGCTTAGAGAGACCGGATCGGGACTGCTCGATTCTGCCATTCCGGCGGAAGACCAAAAGGCGATCGCCCTAATCTTAAGTGAGTACAAACCCCAAGGTGTGCAGTTTCATGCCCTAAGAACCCGCGTGGCTGGATCACACTGTTTTGTCTCATTTCATGTGCTGGTGCCAGGGGCTTGGACCGTTCAGCGGGGGCATGATTTGTGCGAGATGATTGAACAGGCGATCGCCGCAGCCCTACCAGGCACGGACGTAACCACCCACCTCGAACCCATTGAAGACCCAGTGTCTTGGGATGATGAAGCCCTGCCAAGTGGTTAGGTCTACTGGAGAGAATACAGAATTGTGGAAAAGCAAATTATCATATAATCTGAGAATATGAATTTCAAGATAGAGTTTCCCCATGGTAAAACGGATTTCTGCGACCCATGCCGCTCGTAATTTCTCAGATCTGATTAATCGTGTGCGGTATCAAGGCACAAGCTTTGACATTGAGCGAGGCAATGAGGTGATTGCTCGAATTGTGCCTGTAAGCGCCCATAGTACGCTCAGTATTGCCGAACTGAGCGTACTATGGGCGCAACTACCGCGCCTTGATCATGAAGATGCCACGTTGTTTGAAGAAAGTCTAAACGATATTCGCCAAAGTGCTAGTCTCCCTGACACGCTATGGGACTAATGATTGACACGAATGTTTTGATTCGGACAGAACGTGATGCTCGGTCAGATGTGCTTGCGCCTTTCGCCTCATACGGCAATGCATACATCAGCGCAATCACCGTTTCGGAACTGTTGGTGGGCGTTCATCTTGCCAATTCAGAGGCGAGACGCAATCAACGAAGTGCATTTGTTGAGGGCCTGCTAAGCTTTTTTCCGGTTCTAGATTTCTCTGCCGATTCTGCTCGAATTCATGCGGGGCTGTACGCATCTCTACGTCAACGGGGTGAATTGATAGGTGCCCATGACCTGATTATTGGGGCAACTGCTCTACAGCATGGATTTGCGGTACTCACAGGAAATGAACGTGAATTTAATCGAATTCCTGGGTTGAAAGTGATTGCGTTTGAGGCATAGCGATTACCCTAACTTGGCTCATCCAAAAGCATTGGCTCTCGCAGTGCATCCATTTCATTAATGGGGAAACGATCGATGACCTGCACTGCTCGCCGCGCATTCTGACGCAGTTCTGCTGAAAGGTAGGGCACATTGGGGATTTGGGACAAAACATCAACGGTTCGCCGCAAGATCCGCACAATATCTCCTTCGTCTAGACTGGTTCCCGCACATAGTTCTGCCCACGTGACACCGGAAGCCCACTGCTCGATCATGCCAATCAGCTCCGTTTCCAGCCAGACCGGAAGCGTTACGCCCTCGCGGTGCTGCGCCTGGATGAGCTGTCGTTTCAGAGAGCGAAGTGATTCTAGTGCCTCTTGCGCGGGAGCGGCGGCGGTATAGCGTACCCAACTATCAGAGCGATTGTTTTCGGCTACTAGGGCAGCACATGCCGTGGCGAGATGATGGGGTGCCAAGGCTTCAAACTCACCGGAGCGCAGCACTAAGGCCAGCCACAGCTCATTTTCGCCGCGCAGCAGAGCGGCAGTTTTACCAAGGTTGGTCGGCTGAAGGTGATCGAGTGCCTCAAACTGACGCAATAGCTTAACCAGGCACAGAAAATCTTGCCAGCGCTGCTGAGACTGATGGTGCAGTTTTGCCCTGCGATCGCGCAGGTGAGATTGCAGCCGATCAATGCGCTGATCGAGTCGCAAATAAATAGGATGTTGCTTTTGGGTGGCGTGGGCAGGATGCGATCGCATTTGTGCTTCTACAGCATCAATGCGGGTCTGCTGTCCCTCAAGTTCTGGCGGAATTTCTCGGATCAATGACGGAATTTTCTGAGTAATGTCGGCAGTTTGAGGTTCTCCTGGGCGCGTATGGCCTGGCTTAAAAGACCAATCCTTTGGGATAGAGATTGCTTCAATCCCTTTCATTGCGGCAGTCTGAACGCTCAATACATCTCGACAGGTGGCAACACACCAGACGTTATCTTGGCGCAAGCATAAAAAGTGTGGGAGTTGACCACTGCCAGATAGTTGCTCGATAAGTAGAGCGCTAAGCGGGCGATCGCCCCCCGAATTGCCCTTGCCCATCGGCTTGAGCAGCAGCACCGCCCCAGGCAAAAGCTGTGGCAGTGCTTGAAGAGTGTCCTGAAGGCAAACCTCTTCAGCCTGATGCTCTAGCATTTTAAGTAAGCGCTGTTCTTCTTTGAGGCGACCCTTCAGTTTGCTGTACTGCTGAATCTGCGTCAGATTGACGGTCGCTGCCTTTTGCTGGAGTTCGTCGATTTCTTGTTCTAGGTCTGCGATCGCCTGTTGCTGCGGGGCTAACTGCTGCATGGCAATGTACTGCCCAAAGCTTTTCTCAATCAGCGCCCGTGACTCTTCGAGGGTGCGGGTTTGCAGCAAATTCAGCACCATGCCGTAGCTGGGAGTGAACTGGCTCACCAGAGGGTCTGCTCCCATCGTGGCGAGGTAGGCTGCTTCGTTTGCGCCCTCAAAGGCAGTTTGGAGCGTAACAACATGACCTAAAACATCCATGCCGCGCCGTCCGGCTCGACCCGACATCTGCAAAAATTCTGAAGCGTTGAGGAGCCGATGACCGAGATCGGTGCGTTTGGAAAGGCTAGAAATAACGGTGGTGCGCGCAGGCATATTAATGCCTGCGGCTAGGGTTTCGGTGGCAAAAATGACCTTAATAAAGCCCTGCTGAAACAGTTCTTCC
>JAGVDA010000484.1 GCA_020058975.1 Thermosynechococcus sp. WC_1
AAGTACCGAGCGAGTTCATAGGCATCTCGCCCTGGTGGGGTAGCATCGAGGTCTGCAAGAGATTCTGGGCGAATTCCAATACTCAAGTGGCGCAAGAAATCTACGGCTTTTGCTTCGCAAGCCATGCGCCAATAGGGATCGACTTGCTCTGGGTCAACGTGATCCATGACTAAATGAAGTTTTGCTTGCGCGAGGACGTTAGCCCATTCTGGCGGGGTGGCGCGTCGCCAAACGTTAATGTAAATTGTGAAGCTGGGTGTGGGTTGTGTATAGTGACGAAGGCGATCACGCTCAATTTGGAGCCATGCATCTTTAGGTAGCGAGTGCTGCCCATTGGTGATGATGGTAGTCGTGGGACCTAAGTCCTTGAACAGTTCAAATTGCCGCAACAAAGCCTGTCCCTCCGTAAATTGAGCCACATTTTCCTTCGGTGGCGTTTTACTTTTGCCCACGGGCACTTCCTTCTCGTTTAGCAACCAGACGCGGCAAATCGCGCACCAATTGCAGCATGAACCAATCCGGCAATGCCGTGCCGTTCTCATCTTCTGCGACAACAAGCTGCGCCATCTCCATCGAAATTCGAGAGAGCTGCACCACTAAATCTTTAGCCCGCAGTGATAATTCCTTTGCCTCGCGTCCAAGCTGCTTTTCTTCGGGTGGTAACTCCTTAATTAACCGAGCGCGGAGCGACTGAGACAAGAAATAGAGAATATCGCGCTCTTCAGGTTTGTCGGGCCATTGAGCATCTCCCTTTAGGATGGCGGATAGATCAAACGCTCGCTGCCGCTGCCGGAAGAAGGCCGTGAACTGTTTGGCATGAGCGGGGGTGAGCAATCCTGCTGATAGCATCTCTACCGATTTTTCAGTGAGGTTTTCGCCGTAAGCCTGTAGCGCATCTGAGAGCATATGCCAGCTTCGCGGGGTAGAAAATGGCTCTTCGTGCTTGGGTGGTTTTGACCAGAGCTGATCGCTTCTGAGGCCAATATAGTCATAAACCAAGCCGTGAATTCCGGCGTTGCCTGCCCAATCGAGCCAGTTACTTGCGTGCGAACGCAATTGCACATGTACCAGCCGATTGATCAGTGCTGAAGACATCGGTTTAACAATGGCAGCATCTTCTGTTCGGTTCCCTGCGCCAATGACGACGGTGCCTTCAGGCAAATGATATTCACCAATGCGGCGATCGTGTATCAAGGAATAAAAGGCTTTTTGTACTTCCTGAGAGCATGCATTCAGCTCATCCAGAAATAAACAAAATGGCTCATCCCGTGCAATCAAGGTGGGTGGACAGAATCGGGATTTGCCGTCAATAATTTGTGGAACGCCAATCAGGTCTTCGGGTGCCAGTTGCGAACCCAGCAAGGAGACGCAGGGCAAACCGACTGAATCGGCGAAGGCTTCTACGAGAGAGGATTTGCCGATGCCAGGTGGCCCCCAGATAAAGACGGGACGAATGGGTGCAACGTTGAGCAAGAAGTCGATGAGTTCGCTAGGAATGAGAGATTTGGCAGCATCCATGAAAGCTTGGCTATTCTGGTTTTGAGATTAAAAAAACTAATGTATTGTTCTGTATAGCTTTCAGATTTCATGCACGAATTCATTTTTATCATTGAATACATATTTCAGCAGAAAGCTAGAAGAGCCTGCCCACTTTCCTAGACATAATCTTCCAATTCGTCTAAAGTGAGTGGTGATTGAGCACTATGGCGTATATATAAGACGTAGACCGTTGTATCCCGAATCGTAAAAAGAACTCGGTAGATATTCTTAGATTTCCCAAAAAGCAATTGGCGAACTTCTTCAGGAAAAATCTCATGCTCAACAGCTAAAGTACAGCGCTGAGGCTTTTCTTGTAGAGTGGCAATGGTATTCATCAAACCACGAAACCAGCGATCTGCAAATTCAGGATTGCGATCGCGATACCACTGATAAGTCTGTTCAATCTGGATTTCGGCAACCGAAGTCAGCTCAACCTGAAATGTCATATTTTTGCTGCATTGCCTGGACAAATTCACTCATAGGCCGAGATTGCCCCGCATTAACTTCATCGAAGCCTTGTTGAATTCCGGCAATCGTTTCTAATTGGTCGATTAATTGACGTAGCCTAACAGGATCGAGCTTGCCTGGGTCAAGAAAAGTCACTAAAACTTGGGTGGCGTTACTTACATCTTGAGGAAGTTCAGAAAGTTCAATCTGCCCATCCTGATAAATGCCTTCAACAGTTTTCAGCATTAGTTTAGAACCAAATTCAGTATTTTCTTGATTTCATTAAACTTGATATGACGCTTAAGTTGACACCTTATAGCCACACTTCTGTATCCGTGCCCTCACCACCTCAATATCAACCGATTCATCAGGTTCAATAACAACCCAATCAATTGTTTCGCCCTGTTCCATTGCGCTAACTCTTTGCAAAGCTTTTCCTTCAGCAGAATTTGGACTAACAGAGATATTGCCACTCTCAGTTTTACCTATTCTGTCATGGGTTGGATGAACAGAATCCTTCCCGTACTTGAGTTTGTTGACCATGGGCATTTCCTCCTTACCCATTATGCGCTATGGGAACAAACCATGAAAGCCTCGAAGACTGAAATACCCTAATGTTGAGCAATTTATATCCAGATTAGAAACACCTAAGCTTTTGTCCCGACCACCAACTGGATGTACGAAAAATTTTAGTTAAACGCGATCGCCACTCCAAGCAACACCCTGATTCCAAAACTCACAGAGCCAGAGCCGCTATGTCTTCCGCAGCTTTGGTTAATGCGATTACCTAGCCAGTATCCCAGCCCATAAATTTCACCCACTAAGGAGTTTGGATTCTAGCCAACCTTGAGGGCGATCGCATCCATCAGTAGCGCAAAGGCTAGGGTAATGAGGGTGGCAATTACATCATGCAACAGTAGATGTTGGAACATAGGGTCACTAAAATGTTTAGAAAAAGTTGAACACTTATGCAGGTTATATCGGTCAATGTTGGATCTCCCCGTGAGGTGAACTGGAAAGGAAAGTCAGTCTCCACTGGCATCTTCAAGGCACCTGTAGAAGGACGCATTATGATGAGAACCCTGAACCTAGAGGGAGATGGACAGGCAGATCTGAGCGTTCATGGCGGCGTTGAGAAAGCGGTTTACGCCTATGCGACAGAACATTACCCCTACTGGCGACAAGAACTCCCCGAGGAGGAATTGCCTTGGGGCGCGTTTGGCGAAAACCTGAGTACTGAGGGCTTGTCAGAAGCCGACGTAAATATTGGCGATCGCTTTCGCATTGGCAATGCCGAAGTGATGGTGACGCAGCCACGTTTTCCCTGCTATAAGCTCAACCTCAAATTTGGTCGAGACGATATGGTCAAGCGGTTCCTCAACAGCCGTTTGAGCGGTATTTATTTTTCAGTAGTGCAAGAAGGCGACATTGGAGCAGGAGACCGCGTGGAGCAGATTTATCAAGATGACCACAACATCACCGTTGCCGATATTGTACAGATCTATGTTGGGAAAGCTGAAGACGACCTAGTGCATCGCGCCCTTCAGGTGCCAGCGTTGGCAGCCTGTTTACGAGAAGACTTCCAGCAGAGAATGGAGGGGCGTAGTTGAGCCATTCAATCCCGACAACCACGAATAGTGATCGCCTTCCAGAAATCATCACGCTTCACCACTACAACCGATAAACTTGAGAGGAAAAGTTCCTCAACTCCAGCGTTTCATGAACGAGTTTCAGCTCATTGAATGGTTAATCGGCGAATTTGACAACACAGCGCAATCTAAAGAAGATCCAGCTTGGTATGTTCCGCTACGGCTGTGGCATCGGCTTTTGCCTGGGCGCATCCAGGGTAAATTAGCCGTCTTTGCCGAGCAGTCTAATTTTTTACAGCTCGATCGCCCCTATCGCCAAAGAATTCTAGTGATAGAGCCGCAGGCGAATGATCAATTAGCCGTGCAGTATTGGGCATTTAAAGACCCCAATCAGTTTCGTGGGGCGGGGGCAAACCCAGATTTACTGAAGCAGGCGATTGAGCCAGCATTAGAACTGCTGCCTGGATGTTGGCTAGATGTGGAGCGCGTGGGAGATCGGTTTAAGGCAACGCCTAGAGACGGCGATCGCTGTTGTTTCACCTATGACAGCAAACTGCGCCAAGTGGTCTTAGGCTTTGAGGTGAGCCAGACAGAATTTTTCAGCTACGACCGAGGCGTAGACCCAGAGACAGGTCAGTCATTATGGGGTGCCATGATGGGACCTTATCGGCATCAAAAGCGATTGGCTTACCCTGTGGCTACTCCTGGGCAATAACCTTACCTGCCCAGCGAAACTGTCCTGGCACAATTCCGGCAGCTTCTGCCAATTGTGCGACCAAAAGCTGAACCACCACAACGTCTACCATTGGGCTAACCCATTCGTTCATCGTTGGCAGGGCTATGTGAGCGCAGTTTAAGTCTGGTACCTTAGAGCCGATGGTGACTAAGCAGCCACTGCGATCGCCAATATCCTTCGCCATGCCCTGACTGAGGGCCAACGTACGCCCTGGCAACGTAAATAACAGCGTTGCCAATTGGGGCGACAGCATTTCCATGGGGCCATGGCGGAATTGGCTACCCACAAAGCCAGCAGCAGGCTTTCGTACCGCCTCTTGTAGCCCTAATGCCCCATTACAGGCTGAGGCGATCGATGGTCCTCGTGCCACTAGCGCAAAGCTGTTTGCCTGCTGTACTGCTTCAAACGAAGGTTTTAGGAGCGATTCCCAGTTTTGCAGCAGATCTTCGCACTGTTGAGCGGCATAGAGAACATCTAGATAGTCTTGGGGCTGGGGCGCTCCGATCAGCGCACGCGCCAGCCAGTGCAGCACGGCAAGGGTACTGGTGTAGGTTTTAGTTGCCACTCCCACCTCAACCCCTGCCTGAGTGTAGAGCGCCAAGTCGCTGTGCTGCGCTAAAGCATTGCCCACTTCATTGGTAACGCTCGCAATCCAGGGTTTAAGCTCAGGGCTAAGTACAGTAATTTGCTCCAGAAGCCGCTTAACTTCAACACTTTCCCCAGACTGAGATACCACCACCAATATCAACGGCTGTGGCAATTGCAGCAGCTCTGGTAAATAGTGAATCAGTTCTCCCGTATCTAAATGCAGTGCCGCGATGCCCTGTTGATGAAGGTAATAACGCGCTGGGTAAAGGGCATTAAAAGAGGCACCTAACCCTGTCAGCACCAATCGGCAAGATGGGCGTGCAGCCCAAGCCTGCGCAATCTGCGCCCATACTGGAGATTCTTTGTAGGTAGCTGTCACAGACCTCAAAACCTGAGGCTGTTCCAGAATGTTAGAAAGGTAGCTCATTGATTTGTCTGTGCAGGCTCTGGAGATAAGGGGGGTGGGGGCGTAGCGACTGGTGCTAAGCAGCCATTAAAACTCAAGTTACCCACTTTCGCGGGGTCTAAACGCACCGCCGCACTCAAAAAATCACTGGATTTAACATAGCCCTTGATCCCTGGCTTTAATAACGGTCGATCTGATGAGGCTGGACTGGGAGACGGGCGAGGTGGCTCGGTGACAGGTTGGCCTGAAGGAGAAGAAGCCTGATTTGGCAGTCGTCCACAGACCTGAATTGATAGCCAGCGGGTCTGATCATCCGCATTTTGTTGATTGCCAAGAATTTTCAAAACCATGTCATTGGAGAGTAAACCCAAAGACACTGCACTTGGACTGGGTTTAAGCCTAAAGTCTATGGGCACACTGAGAGACGCTGGAGGTTTAGCGCTGCCGCTGCTGCTCTGCGGACTAGGCATTATCCAGTAACTTTTGAGATCCTCCACCGTAGGTTCTGGAGAAGGCACTGGCGTGGAGGCTACAACGGTCGGCTCTGGGGTTGAGG
>JAGVDA010000041.1 GCA_020058975.1 Thermosynechococcus sp. WC_1
GTAAGCTCAAAATAACTCAAAATCGTCTCCTGAAACCCTTCCTCCATAAGCATTTCAGGAGATGTGATACCTAATTACCAGGATCGTTGCCATACCCCAGGTTGACCCAGCCAGTCAGACAAGGCATGGTAGAGGGGAGAGTTTTTTAAGCATTCTGATTGATGAGTGGTTTTTGATTCCAGAATGCTTGCTCTCCTTGAACCTTGTCAATTCCCATTCTCCACAACGTCCCTGCCCTTTGCCTCAAACTTTTGTCAGTCAATCAGGTTACAGCCTTTTTTCTAGGTAGTGGATTTTTAAAAGTGTCACGCTTTATGCTCTATCTCGATATGATATTTCCAGGAAAACTCATTTCCTGACTAGATTCTTTCAGCCCGTATAAAATCACTAAGTTGTTGTGAATCTCTCCACTTTAACTCAACTCCAAATTTTTACCGACAATATTTTGTTGCCAGCCTTTGTAGATCTTAAGCAATTGATTGAGAATTCAGAGGCAAAGGTTTACATTGTCAACCAAGCCAGCATGGAAACCAATGAAATAGATCCCATGCTTCAACAGATGCATCTTGGCAAACCATACCTTGCAACGCTATTAAATTCCTCTTCTTTACTCCAAGAGCTTCCTACCAACACTCAAAACTGGGTTGGAGCCTCATTGTGCGTCCAGAGACTTCAATATATAGAAACAGTCACTGTTGCGATTGGATTCTACTGCTTCTCTATTGAACTTATAGTCACCCCTTTATCAGAGATCCATGCAACTTATACTGTTGGCACCAGGCTCTCTGGACAGGAACCGCTTCAGATCCAAAGTCATCCATCTGAGCATAATTTTCAACCTTCAGATATTCAGAACATCAAGACTAATGATATCATTTTGCGAGTCATTAAAGGTTTTGAGAATTTTGAAGCAACCCTACTTTCCTACAAAATTAATCCTGATAAATCTCTTGAGATTGAGGAATCTGGACTCAACCAAACTTCTTATATAAACAGCCTCAACCATTCTGAAACCAATTCTCCAGAGCCAGATGAAGTATCCACAATCTATCTAAACTCATCTACAAACCCTGAATTTCTTTCCCCTACAATAGAACAATTTATCGCTCCTCAAGCCCTTTACGACCTCTCAAAACAGCTCACCCAAACCCTCGCTCCACAGGGCTTCCCTATCTACAGTAGCTTCAATCTCAAACTCCCCATCCCCGCCCACATCAAACCCATCCAAGATCGCTACCAACGTACCATCGACCTTAGCCTTGAATATAGCCCCAGTATCACCGAAGCCGAACTCACTGAATATTTGCATCGCCTCGGCTATTACCAAACCCTTAGACACCTTGCCCACCTGCATATCTTTGTCCAAGAGCAAATGCAGGCATGGCACAAGCAAAATGGACAGCCCAGCCGAGGGGCGATCGCCCCTCATCTTCAACAACAAATCATCGAACTCAGAGACCACCTTTACCAACACATTCAAACCCTCACCGACAGCCAACTCGATTCAACCGCCCAAACCCTAAAGCAGGAAATTGAAACCCTCATCAGCAAACAGCAGCACCAGCAAACCCTCCTCGACCAGCTAGAGAAAAACCCACTACTGGGCTATCTAGACACCCACCTGCTCGACCCCAACAGCCAAATCAAAGAACCCATCCAACCCTTCACAGATCCCAACCAACCGCTCAACATCCCAGCCCAGCACTACAAAGCCAAAAACAGCAGAGCCATCCTCAGCCATATCGCCCCGTGCCAAAGCGAAAAATACCAAACCTACCGCCAACGCCAACCAGACCGTCCTGCACTGAAACTCATCATTGAATACGCCATCACTCAAAAGCTTTACCCTCAACGCCCCGTCTTCATCGGCATTGCCGCTAAAGCCGTCTATCCCCGCCTTGAACTGCTGTGGGGACAGAGCGACGACACCCCCACAAACCCCTTGAACCAAATCTGGTGTATTTATCCGATGATGCGCACCGACCCACCCCAATGGCTCATCATTGCCGTCACCACCGCTACTCAACCACTGAAGAAGATTCCCTTAGAGAATGGACAAATTGCCCAAGAAGGAACCTATGAATATTTAGAGCGATCGCTGTACCTAATGTCTAAGAGCGAAGACGAATACACTCAAGTCATAAGCCAGCGCGTAACCGAAGCCCTAGCGCATAGACGGATCAAATATCTGCATGTTCATCAAACCCAAGATTCGCAGACAGAAAAACCCAGAGACATTCTTCAAATGCAGTTCCAGATTTTTGCTTGATTTTCTCTCTTTTGTTTTTATGGGCATCATGTAAAAATCTGAGGTGTATCTACAAAGCTTCATAACAATTGAGATTCTTCCTCTTTCAAAAGTGCGCAATGCAAAACACTCCACAGAACAAAAATCGTGACCATCTCGGTGCAGGATTCTCTTTTCCACTTAAAGTGAGTTCGCAGGGACTCATGCAATTAAGCTCTGATGAACTCAATATAGAAGAGTCGATTCGAATTATTTTGCGAACTGAACCTGGAGAGCGGGTATATCGTCCTGATTTCGGTTGCCGCTTGTCAGAACTAACGTTTTCGCCACTCAATACACAAACCATGATGATGATCCGACTGTATGTGCAGGAAGCGCTTCAGCGATGGGAACCCAGAATTGACAAGATCCAGGTGACGATAGATCCCGATCCTGTTCGAGGTCGAGTTGATATTATGATTAACTATCAGATCAAAAATACCTACGATTTTAAAAGTTTGGTCTATCCCTTCTATCTGTCAGCCAATCAGGAATAATTGTGGAATTTGATTTTTTACCCAATTTACCGAAGTCCAACCTTGACGATCGCACCTATAAAGATCTTATCGAGGAGTGCCTCTTGCGCATTCCCCGATATTGTCCCGAATGGACTAATTTTAATCCGAGCGACCCCGGTATCACCCTAGTCGAGCTTTTTGCGTGGCTGACCGATCAAATGTTGCTGCGCTTCAATCAAGTCCCGCGCCGTAACTATGTAGCATTTCTAGAACTTCTTGGCATTCGGCTTCAACCGCCTTCTCCGGCCCAAGTCGATGTCACCTTTTATCTCACCCAGGCTCTTTCGGAAACCTATGCCATTGGAGCTGGCACTGAAATTGCGACTCCTCGCAATATGGGTGAAGACTCAGTCGTGTTTACAACCAATTCCACACTCGTGATTGGCCTCCCAAGCATTCGCGCCTTCTTTAAGGCGGAAACCCCTGAACAAACGCCTCGAAATTTGGTAAATGTGTTAACCGATGCATGGAAATTTGAGAACGGAGAATGGAGCTGTCGAGATCAAATAGCCTTGTTTAGTGATCTCCCACAGCCAGGGAACTGTTTTTATTGGCTTTTTGATAATGCAGACCCTTTAGATGGAAACGTCTTATCTTTGAACTTTAAGGGTGAAGCAGGAACCACAACGGGGATTAACCCTTCTATTCCTCCACGTCGTTGGGAAGCCTGGAATGGCGAATATTGGGAATCTGTGTTGCTAAAAGAGACGGATGATGGGACCCGAGGCTTTAGCTTTAGCGACTTGGCTGGGACAGGATACAGCCCAGCAAACGGAGCAGATGTGATTTTACATTGTCCAAAAGTCTGGCCGTCTGCAAAATTTTTGGCCTATGAAGGTCGCTGGCTCCGCTGTACTTATATTGCACCTAGCGACTGGCAGCCAGGCTACCGACATACCCCCAGAATCACCGCTATGGCCGCGCGATCGTTAGGGGGAAGCATCTCGGCGAGTCATTCTTATCTCGTTCAAGATGAATTAATCGGTATTAGCGATGGTAAACCCGGTCAGGTATTTATCCTTAAGGAACGTCCTGTTTTAGCACGTCAGGATGACGAGTACATTTATGTCAAATCACCAGGGGAACCGCCAGAGCGTTGGCATGAAGTCCAGGATTTCAGTGAATCTGGCTCTCAGGATCAACATTATGTGATTGATTCGCTCACAGGTATGGTTCAGTTTGGACCACTCATCCGAGAATCATCTCAACTTCAGCTGCAAACCCAATGGCGTTCTCGCAACCAGTATGCAGGGGGCGAGGAGAGAACCCAGCTTGAAGATCTTCGCCAGAGTGCGAATGGGACAAATCAGAACCGAATCTTTAATCCTGGAGAGTTATTAGAACGTCAGTATGGACAGGTGCCAACCAAAGGTGCAGAAATTACGATGGTTGCCTATCGAACGGGTGGTGGGGCACGGGGGAATATACAAGCAGGTCAGTTAATTCTCCTGAGATCTTCTTTGCCCTATGTTCAAAGCGTGATTAACCATCGCTCTGCTCAAGGTGGAACAGATGCTGAGTCTTTGAACGAAGCCGTAATGCGAGTCCCACATATTTTACGAACGCGCGATCGCGCCATTACTCCCGAAGATTTTGAGGTTTTAGCGATTCAGGCGGGTCGGGGCAAAATCGCGCGCGCCTATTGCTTACCCTCTGCTTCATTCCAAGATGCTGGAAAAGTGCGATTATTGCTAATTCCTCAAGTTAGCCCCAATGCTGCGATTTTAGAGCAAGGCTTAAATCCAGAAGAAACGATGATTCTAGATCATGAACTGAGGTGCCAAATTGATGCATTTCTAGCTGATCGAAAAACGTTAGGAGTTCAGGTGATTTTGCAGGAACCTGAATATGTCAGAGTCAGCGTTCAGGCAGAGATTTCTATAGAACCTCAGTACAATACACCTCGTGCTCAAGAAGAGATTCAAATGCAGTTATGTATGCTACTTTATCGATTTCTTAATCCTTTGACAGGTGGCTCAGATGGGAAAGGTTGGCCACTCGGCTCTCCTCTTTATCCATCAGATGTGATTGCAATCTGTCAAAAAGTGATTGGAATTCGTCGTCTAGGTATGGTTAGACTGTTTGAGCTGCAAAAACAAGGTAATCAATGGGTACGTCTGCCTCCTGCGGATGGAAGCATAGCCCCTGGAGCTACAGGGCTAATTACATCTTGGGAGGATAATGTACAGGGGCTTGGACACAGTATTTCTGTTCTGTAGAAGGGGAATCATTAAGCCTTGGATACTCAGCTTTCGGTTAAATACCAGCGATAAATACGCATCTCTGATCTATCAAGACTGCTCATAGCTAATGCGTGAAGATCGTATTACTCTAAAGTGTGAATACCAGTATTCGCGCTTTGAGCCACCGAAAAATTTCAAACGAGTCGCACAAACTCTAATCTTTACAAGTATTATCTTCTCATTGAACTAAGACAACTCTTTAACCTCACCTTCAATGAAGGGTGTCAAGTAAAGCAGATTGAACACTGCTAGCCAATACAATGATGACGAATTTCAGCAGATTTCTTCTTTATTAACTTATGATCGCCTTAACCACGTCTGAGAAGAAAGTTAAGACTTTGGCTAGTTCTCCCACCATGAAAAATAGTGTAAGCCCACTTTTAGTGTCGATTCTGAATCAAAAAGGTGGTGTAGGAAAAACAATGCTTGCCGTGAATCTTTCCTACGCTTTAGCAAAGCGTGGGCTTGAAACAATCTTAATTGATGGCGATCCAAATCGCAGCACCTTGGTTGGAGCGCGCTCAATTGTTTATAGTGAAGAAGTTCCACTGCGGGTTATGAGCGAAACTGCTTCTGTAGGGCAAACAGGAGCTTGCCGTCATTTCCTCGTAGACACGAAAGCACGACCTGACCCCGTTGACCTCGCAGAAATTGTGCAACGCTCTACATTAATTATCATTCCCTGTTCAACCAAGCAGGATGAACTTCGTGTTACGGGTTCAACCGTAAAACTATTAGATTCTGTTGGGAGCATCAAACATCGAGTTGTATTAAATCGGGTTCATCCGAATAACCGAGAAGATACTCTGTTAAGCTTCAAAGCAGGGCTGAGAGGACAAGGTATTCCAGTGTTTGACTCGGTCATCCGTGATTATGCCGTTTACGACGAAGCTTTTGGTCGAGGTTTATCTGTCGGTCAACTTCGAGGAAAAACGGCGGAAAAAGCTTGGACAGACATTCAGCAATTGTTAGAGGAGATTCTTCGTGACTAATCGGCTTGCGGCGGCACTGCAAAACATTGGTTCGATGATGCCTACGGCGGACCTCGACAATTTACCTACACCGCGAACTGGAGATAAAAGCAGTGAATCCATTGTAAGGTTGCGGCTATCAGATATTGAAATAAGCAATCGAGTCCGTCAGTCACATGACGAAGTTTTAGTTAACTCTTTTGTAGAAACATATCGTACTTATGGCTTTCGGGGAGTTCTCTGGGTGCGCCCGATGCAAGAAGAGCGATATAAGCTAATTGCTGGTGGAACCCGCTATCTTGCGTGTCAACGGGCAAAGATTGAATGGGTTGATGCTTTAGTTTTTGAGGTAGATGAAGGAGAAGCACTGGATCTTGAACTTGAAGAAAACCTTAAGCGGCGGGACTTTAATGACTTAGAAACAGCACATGGCATTTTACGATCCTTAGAACTTGAGCTATCTATGTCGCGAGAACAAATCATTGCGCTGTTTAGCTGGAACTCACGCAATCGTCAGCCTAATGGCATCCATCGTACACCTCGTAAAGACAGTCTACTTGCTTCAATTCCTCTAGAACAGCTCGAAGCTTACTGGTTGATTATTGAGCATAAATTTGAACAATTAGGACGATATCGTCCGGAAGGATTTCGGGTTAACTTTTTACCCCTCTTGAATTTACCTAAGTCTGTCCAAGATGCAATTATGCAAGGACATTTAGAGGGTTCAAAAGCGCGCTTGTTTGCACGAATTTCTGATGATCAAGCACGAAATGTATTAATGAATCAAGCGATCGCAGAAAATTGGTCTAGAAGTAAAATTTCGGATGCGGTTAAATGCTGGAGTAAGCAGCATGATTCCGAAATTGTGACTCAATCTGAAGCGATACAGTTCTCAACCCGCGCAAAGTCAGTTTTACAACGCCTTTCAAAGGCTTCCCTAACTGGACGATCTCGTACAAAAGCAGAACGATTACTGCAGGAGTTAGAACTGCTGTTAGGTTCTTAATACAACTACATAAATAAAAGCTCAATAAATTAAATCTATAATCATTGCTCTTGCCTGTGAGCAATCAACACTCCAGACATGTCATAAAACTCGCCGCTTTGGCTCAGATCGAATCCACCAAGTAACAATGCTAGCCAAGCCTTGATGATAGGCTGTCCTAATTCTTCCAGTAGCTCAGTAAACAACACTTCAGCTGTTTGTTTCTTTGCGAGCCATAGGCGAATTGCCTGAGTCCAGTTGACAATATATTCGTCGTGCTCCAGCGTCTCCATTAACAAAGACGCTTCCTCTTCCTCTGTCATCAACAGCGCTTGCTCCTTCGTTATCTCATCAACGACAGATTCTCCCTTATTTTTCAAAACAGATCCAGTCGTGTGAGACTTGGGCTGACGCACCAGACCAGAAATATCCAAAAACATCGACTTCTGCACCAGCCCCGCCAGAAAATCCTCATCAGGAATCGGGCCATCCGTATTGTGCTGGTCCACCCACTCATCCCACATCAGCTCAGCCCGACGCTGACACACCTCCGCTAAATCACAGAGTGCCTGACCTGCCACGCTTAGCTGCTCCTTCTGAGTCAACCCCAGCAGCTGTGGCTCCAACGATCGCCAAAGCATCCGCAAATCCGCCCCCTCTGGCTCAGCGAGTGCATGGGCGATCGCACTTCTAAAGTCAAGCTCTAGCTGAATGGCGTTCATTGGCTCACCTACAATTTACGCAACGAAATAGCCAAATTAGAAAAAGTCCAAATCAGCCATTCAACGCATCAAGCTTATCGAGAATCGCTAAACCAACCTTAGGATCACCCATCGCTGCCATCGTCTTAAATCGGGTAAAAGCATCAAACTCCGTTAAAGCAATCGTTGAAAGCTCCTCAACGAGTTTATTAATACTGATGCCCCTAGAAATAGCCAGCTCCTTAAGTCGAGCATGTTTATCATCGGGTAAGCGAATCGTTAAAGTTGCCATAAACACTTAACTCCTGAGCAAAGCATGAGGATTCAAAACCGATAGGTTAGGAAAAAGCAATTGAGTATTTTGAAAATCTTTGAGATTATTGGTCACAAGGACAGAAGCATTACCCGCGATCGCTAATTCGATGACATGATTATCCGCTTCATCTTTTAAGTTGGGTCGCCAGAGGTAATAGATATTGACCCATTCACAAACGCTCATAAACGCTTGAAGCAACTGTAAAACTTCATCGGCGGATAAAGGGCACTGAGAGCGAACAGATGGCCTGGAAATGACAGACTCATACTCACAGAAAAGATTCAAACCCATTAGCGGAGAATAAAGCCCTTGTAAGCATTGCCGGACAACCTCACGGCTTGGCCCAGCAGGGCCAATTAAAGCGCTGATAAAGACGCTGGTATCGACCACAACTTTGATTGCCATTCTCATGATGATAGCATATACGCCATCAAAAAAAGGCTAAGTACCTTTCTATAAAATCCCCTTTAAAAACCGTTTTCACACGCTTATCTTCAGCGGACAGTCGCTCATCGGACACTCCATCGGCTCCATCTGAATCGGCGGCTCAAACTCCGTAATCCCAAACTTCTCCCCCACCACCTCCAGCATATTCCGCAAATACTCATTGACCTGTCGATTCGTCATACCCAGACAATGCACAGGCGCAATCTCAGCCAGCTTCTGATTCCCTTGCCAGACCGCCGCTGAAATGGCATGAAGATGCGCGTCTTGGCGATTCTCTCGAAACAGATACAGCAATGCCACAGGTGGAGCCTTCACCGGAACAAAGATGTGCGGCATCATCTCCACCGCTTGACCCTTTATTTTGCCAGCCTGATAACCCCCACGCTGCTTGGCGTTATTCTCCAGCCTGTGACGGTAATGCGATCTCCGTCTGGGGCAAGTCCTCGCATTCCAACAGCCCGTTTTTGTGCTTGGGCCATTCAGGGCGATCGCGTCCGACTGACTCAGCCTAGAACATTCCATACATCTGGGATCGATTTTTCTCGCCACACCCACCTCAAACCCAACGGCATCAATAGTCCCCTCTCCAAAATCCTACTATACCGTTTTTAATGTAACTTTTAATGTAATCCAGATATTGATCAAATATCTGGAATTAA
>JAGVDA010000436.1 GCA_020058975.1 Thermosynechococcus sp. WC_1
AATGCAGCATTATCGCGGTGGGCGCATTGCGATGATTTTTCAGGAGCCGATGAGTTCCCTCAACCCCGTCTTTACCTGTGGGTTTCAGCTCATTGAGGCACTGCGGCTGCATCAGCCCATTACTAAGGTAGAGGCAGAAGAACAGGCGATCGCCTTACTCCAAGAAGTCAAGCTCATTCCCACCGACGAACTGCTTAAGCAAAGGCTTCTAGATGAGGCGGATGGCAAAGGTACAGTCTTTACTGAGCGGCAGTTGTTTGCAGAGATGAGTGAGCGCAAGCGATCCTTTTTGCAGCGCTACCCCCACGAGCTATCTGGCGGACAAATTCAGCGCCTCATGATTGCGATGGCAATTTCATGTAACCCTGCCATTCTGATTGCGGATGAACCCACCACGGCACTCGACGTAACAATGCAGGCACAGGTTCTAGACCTACTCAAAGAACTGCAAGATCGGCGGGGGATGTCTATTATTTTTGTGACCCACGATTTGGGTATTGTGGCGGCGATCGCCGATGAAGTTGCGGTCATGTACCAGGGCAAATTTGTGGAGTACGGCTCCATTGAGCAAATCTTCAGCCATCCCGCTCACCCTTATACCCAGGGTTTACTCGCCTGTCGCCCTCAGCCGAACAAGCACCTTAAATACCTGCCCACGGTGGCAGATTTTATGAAAACGGTGCTGGACGATCAGGGCTTCGCCATCACGCAAGCTAAATCGGCTCAACAAGACGGGCGGCTCAATATTGAGGTGAGCGAAGCCGAACAGCGCGATCGCACCCTAGCCCTGGCACGTCAAACCCCACTCGTAAACGTAACAGACCTCAAGGTTTGGTTTCCGGTGCGCGGGGCAATGGGGCAGGCCAAGCGTTATGTGACCGCAGTGAATGGCGTATCGTTTCAAATTTATCCGGGCGAAACCTTGGGGTTAGTGGGCGAGTCAGGCTGTGGTAAAACGACCTTGGGGCGCACCCTGCTGCGACTGATAGAACCCACGGGCGGCTCTATTCAGTTTGATGGGCAGGAGATTACAAAGCTCAACGGCAGGCACCTGCGGCGATTACGTCAAGATCTGCAAATTGTGTTTCAAGATCCCTATAGCGCTCTGAATCCGCGCATGAGTGTGGGGGCGATTGTGATGGAGCCGATGAATATTTTTGCCAAGCTGAGCGGCATTAAGCAAAATGTGCGAGATCGCGCCCTATACCTGCTAGAACGAGTTGGCCTACAGCCCAGCGATTTACGGCGTTACCCCCACGAATTTTCGGGCGGGCAGCGACAGCGGATCTGCATTGCGCGCGCCTTGGCGCTTAACCCTAAATTTATTGTGTGCGATGAATCGGTTTCGGCTTTGGATGTCTCGGTACAGGCGCAGGTGCTGAATCTGCTCAAAGAGCTACAGCAAGACTTTAACCTTACCTACCTCTTTATTTCCCATGATTTAAGCGTGGTGAAGTTTATGAGCGATCGCATTATGGTGATGAACCAGGGCAAGATTGAGGAGATTGGCGCAGCGGAGCAAATCTATCGCCACCCTCAACAGGCGTATACCCAGCAGCTAATTGCTGCTATTCCGTCGGGCTTACTGCCCCAAGCCAGCTAAAAGGGTGCCCCTATGCGAATGAATTCATTCCTGTGGCGAAGTTTGGGGCTTGGGGTTTTAGGGTTGAGTGCGATCGCCGTACTTGCCCCGCTCATCGTTGTCGTTGCCACGTCCTTTTTGCCCCCTGGCGCGGCAGCGGGAATTCCCAGCTTTCATTCTCAGTGGAGCCTTGCCCAGTATGGGGCGGCATGGCGCGGCGGGAATTTTTTACTTGCCTTTGCCAACTCTACTCTCGTCGCCCTGTGCGTCACGGGGCTACAGATTATCACTTCGGCAATGGCAGGCTATGCCCTAGCGCGGATTCAGTTTTGGGGGCGGCAGACGGTGCTGCTCATTGCGCTAGCAACCCTAGTCATTCCCTTTCAGCTTTTGGTGATTCCTATTTTTTTAGTGCTTAAGTCTGCCCATCTGCTTAACACCTACGGCGCACTCATTTTGCCCACCGCCGCTAATGGGTTTGGCATTGTGCTAATGCGCCAGTTTTTTATGGCTATCCCCGTAGAGCTAGAAGAAGCTGCCCAGCTAGATGGCGCTACGCGGATTCAGGTGCTGTGGCGGGTGCTGCTGCCGCTAGCGAGTCCGGCGCTGGTGACGCTATTTTTGTTTACCTTTATTGGCGAGTGGAATGATCTGTTTAAGCCCTTAGTGTTTACAACCAAGCCAGAACTGATTACGGTGCAGCTCTCTTTAGCCAGTTTTCAAGAGCAGTTTACCAATAACTGGCCTTTGATGATGGCGGCAGTGGTGATTTCTAGCATTCCCGTTGCGGTGCTGTGCGTTTTGGGGCAGCGACAGCTTGTGCGGGGCATTGCGGCGACGGGTCTCAAAAATTAACAATCAAAATTAGCAGTTAAAATAAGTCGTTCAATTGAGGGTGGACAACAGCTTTGGGAAAAATCCGTTTACAGTCACCCAAAATAACCCTTTCACCCCGTTCTAAAAATGGCTTTCAGCAGATTTCGCCTCGGCACCTATGGGTCAAAGGCGGGCTTTTAACAGTAGTAGGAATACTGTTAGGACTCAGCCTTGCCCCCGCACCGACGTGGTGGATTGCTTGGGGGGCGATCGCCCCGCTCTGGGTCTTAGCCGTCACTGCCCCCACCCGTAAACAGGCGGCCTTTTTAGGTGCATGTTGGGGCATTGGCTACCACGGCGCGGCGCTGTTCTGGCTTTTTGGGCTGCATCCGCTGACCTGGCTGGGTATTCCTTGGGCAGTAAGTTTAATCATTACGACGTTGGCCTGGGGTGCCGTGACCCTATGGGGTGCCTGTCTACCAATGCTGTGGGCCGTTGGATTAAAGTGGCTCAACCCCAATCTTGGTGCATTCTCCCGCATCATTATTAGCGCAACGCTGTGGTGTCTTTTAGAATGGCTTTGGAGCCTTTCACCCCTATGGTGGACAGACCTCGCCAATAGCCAAAGTCCTCATAACGTTGCCATTCTGCACTTAAGCCAACTCACAGGGCCTGTCGCCATTACGTTGGCGCTAATGCTAGTGAATGGTTTACTCGCAGAGGCTTGGTTGAGTCGCCAAAGGAAAGGGGTTGGGGTGGCGATCGCCTTAACCCTAACGCTCCACGGACTGGGCTGGGGTTTAGCGCAGGTACCGTTAAGCAGCGGTAGCAGCAGCCCAACAGAGCGCCTTTCCATCGGCATGATTCAGGGTAATATCCCCACGCGCTTTAAGCTGTCCGCAGCAGGCATTAGGCAGTCAGTCGATGTCTATCGTCAAGGCTACGAAGCGTTAGCCGCACAAAAAGTGGATGCTGTACTGCTACCAGAGGGCGCACTGCCACTATTGTGGGGGCAGTCTTTTGGGCGAGAGCAGTCTACCCTAAAAGCCGTTCAGGCAGAAAAAGTGCCGCTCTGGGTGGGGACGTTTGTGCCGAGTGGGGAGGGCTATACCCAAAGCCTCTTGAGCCTTGGTACAGGGGGTCAGGTTTTGAGCCAGTACAACAAAGTAAAGCTGGTGCCTCTCGGAGAATATCTACCCTTTGAAGCGGTGTTAGCGCCCATTTTGCGACGGCTCTCGCCCATGCAGATAGGAATGGTGCCAGGAAGTTCTCACCAGAGTTTTGATACGCCCTACGGTAAAGCCATTGTGGGGATTTGCTATGACTCAGTATTCTCAGAATTATTTCGCGCCCAGGCGGCGGCGGGCGGGCAGTTTATTCTCAGCATTGCTAACAACGACCCCTACAGCGATCGCATGATGGCACAGCACCACGCCTTAGACGTGATTCGAGCAGTGGAGAGCGATCGCTGGCTGGTGCGCGTTACCAATACGGGTCTATCTGCGGTGATTGATCCGCACGGGCAGACGCTGTGGAAATCTGCGATAAATGAGCGCGTGACCCACGTTGCAGAAATTGAGCGGCGCAGCACTCAGACGCTTTACGTCAGGTTTGGGAATTGGCTACTGCCTGTGATGGCAGTATGGAGCTTTGGGATTTGGGCAAGGACGCAAAGCAAGATGGCACGTTCGTAAGCCGCTGAGTTTACCCTGCTAAAAGCTGTGCGAATCACTCTTTTGAGCATGGGCATTGCCCATTCATTCACCTATGCTAAGAATGATTCATTTTATGGAGGAATCGCGATGATTCCGGCTTGGCTTGCCATTGGAGGGGTTGCCCTTCTCGTTGCCTTGGCAATTAACCGACTGCTTCAGAGTGACCTGCGCTGGTTTTTTCGGCTACGCAGACCAAGCTGGCTCAAGATTGAGTGGGCGATTCCTGTGATTTGGACCGTAATTTTTATCTGCGCCGCTTGGTCTGCCTACATTGTGTGGGTGACAGAACCTGGCACCGCTCGCGTTTGGGGGCTAATGGCAGGCTATCTGCTGCTGGAGGTGGTTACGCTCGTCTATACCCCTATTATGTGTAACCTCCGTAGCCTGAGGGTTGGTACTGCCATTGGCGCAACGGGGTTCCTTGTGTGCCTCATTTTGGGTTTGCTGGTCTGGCCTATTTCGGGCTGGGCGATCGCCCTACTGCTGCCGTATCTCCTCTGGAGTCCCATCGGAACCTTTGTGACCTGGCAAATGATTCAGCTCAATCCTGGCTGTGCCTAAGCAAGCTAAAGCGAGAAATCAGGCTTTTTCTTAAAATGTGTATACTTTAATACACTTTTTTGGCCTGAAGTGGTGGAATGAAGGGGTTGTGAGAGTTGAAATAATATGAAACGAGTATTAGCACCTTTTTGCGTAAGCCTTCTTTTCGTGGGCGGCATTTCAGCCTGCGGTAAAAGCTCAGAACCCTCCACCTCTTCTCAGGCTCAGCTTGCCCCTGGTACGGTTGCAGCGGGAACCACCTTTGAAGTCTCTCTTCCTGCTGAAGTTTCGACAGGTAAAAACCGTAATCAAGATCGTTTAACGCTTCCGGTCAAAAGCCCTCTTGTCGGTGGAAACCCTATTCTGAAAGGGGCTAAGGTTGAAGCTCATTTAGAAGATGTTGTGAAAGCCCAAAGAGGCCGTAAGGCAAGTCTACATTTGGTATTTGACGATATTGTGCTTAAAGACGGAACCACCCAACCCATTGAAGCCACCCTGCTCAATACAAAAATAGAATCTAAGACCAAAGGACAGTTCTTAAAAAATGTTGGCATTGTGATGGGTGGCACCGCTGCGGGTCACTTTGTCGGTAAAAAAGCAGGCAAAAAGCATGGCGGTTTGGCAGGTGCGGCGGCTGCAACAGCTTTTGTTTTGGCTAGCCCAGGGGGCGAAGTTGTGCTTAAAAAGGGTTCTGAGCTAGAGGTGAAGCTCAAAAGCCCCATTGAGCCTGCCAAGGCTGGGACTTAAGTCTTTAAGCAAGGTCTGCACCCTACTCAGAAAATTAGCATAGGCAAAGACTGATTCATGAAAAGTCCATGATGCGATCGCTTCATGAGCCAACATGCGCCTGTGAAAAACTGAGCTTCCAGATCGTTTTGAGCGCTCTGAAGTGTCTCACTTCAGAGTAAAATAGTAAGTTTGCAACCCGCGCCCGCCGGAAGGAGACAGTTACTTATGGCCCGCATGTACTACGATGCTGACGCCAATTTAGATCTACTCACAAACAAGACAATTGCCATTATTGGCTATGGTTCGCAGGGTCATGCCCACGCTTTGAATTTAAAAGACAGCGGCGTCAATGTCATTGTGGGGCTATACGAAGGCAGTAAGTCCGTCAAAATGGCTGAGGATGCTGGCTTAAAGGTGCATTCTGTTGCCGATGCAGCCAAGGCCGCTGACTTCATCATGATATTGCTCCCCGATGAAGTTCAGAAGACCGTCTACACTAATGAAATTGAGCCTTATCTCACAGAAGGAAAGGTTTTAGCCTTTGCCCACGGCTTCAATATTCACTTTGCCCAAGTGCTACCACCCAAGAATGTGGATGTGGTCATGGTGGCTCCTAAAGGCCCTGGTCATTTGGTGCGTCGTACCTATACCCAAGGCCAAGGCGTTCCGGCACTCTTTGCGGTGTATCAAGATGCCACCGGTCAGGCACGCGATCGCGCAATGGCCTACGCCAAGGGCATTGGCGGCACCCGCGCAGGTGTTCTTGAAACCACCTTCCGCGAAGAAACCGAAACCGACCTATTTGGAGAACAGGCTGTTCTCTGCGGTGGACTGAGCGCCCTCATTAAGGCTGGCTTTGAAACCCTAGTTGAAGCAGGGTATCAGCCAGAGCTAGCCTACTTTGAGTGCCTTCATGAAGTAAAGCTGATTGTGGACTTGGTGGTCGAAGGTGGCCTTGCCAAGATGCGTGACAGCATCTCTAATACCGCTGAGTATGGCGACTTCACCCGTGGTCCTCGTATTGTGAATGATGCAACCAAAGCGGAAATGAAGAAGGTCTTGCAAGAAATTCAGACGGGTCAGTTTGCCCGTGAGTTTGTGCTAGAGAACCAGTCTGGCAAGGCTGGCTTTACTGCCATGCGTCGCCGTGAAGCAGAGCATCCCATCGAAGAAGTGGGGAAAGACCTGCGCGCAATGTTTAGCTGGTTAGAGAAAGACTAACCGCCCCTCGCCTAGAAAATATATCTCAAAAATATATCTCAGCCCAAAGGCATCCTTCAGTGAAAGGGTGCCTTTTTATTATGCCCAAAGGCATTCCTTCAATTTTTTGGCGGTAGCAGACTATACCATACTCACAAGCTGTGTACGGTATACAAGTAGATGCGAGTTCTGCCTTTTAGGAACCAGCGCATGCGTTTAGATTCTGGGGAACACCAATGGTCGCAACGGCACGCACTCAAGCATCTTTCAGCTTAAATTCTTATATTGTGAGCGATGGTCCTGCTGGCTTTTTGTTGAGCTGGGTTGCAGGGTTTGTAGATACGTCTGCCTTCATTATTTTGTTTGGCATTTTTACCGCCCACGTCACGGGCAATATTGCGTTGGCAGGGTCTTCGTTTGTGAGTGACGACGAGGCCAGTACCGTGACTCGTTTGCTGATGCTGCCCACGTTTGTGCTGACGGTGGCGTTGACGTCGCTGTTGGCGCGCTATGCCCGACGCAAGCAGTGGCCTGTATTTGCGGTGCTGCTGACGGCTGAGGCGATCGCCCTCAGTGTTTTTCTGGTCATTGGCACCCAGCTTTCGCCCTCGCTACTGCTAGATGTGCAAGAAGACCTCATTTTACCCATTGGCATGGCAGGCGTTGTTTCGATGGCGATTCAAAATGCCCTGATGAAAGAAGCAAAAGGGGTGTTCAAAAGCTATATCCCCACCACCGTGATGACCGGAAACACGACCCAGCTCACCATTGATGTGGTTCAGTTTTTAAGCGCTAAGTTTTCTAAAGAACAAACGGAACTCACCCAAAAAGAAGCCGAAGAGGCGGTAGAGCGGATGGGGCGATTTATCCCTGTGATTGCTGGCTTTGCGCTGGGAGGGCTTGCTGCTGCCTATTTAATTTTGCTCTCAGAAACATGGTGGAGCCTGGTACTGCCCTTGATTGTTATTGCTGGTATGGCGATCGCTGCTTACATCGATCACAAACGGGTCACTTCAGCCGCTTAAGTTTTTGGACTAGCTTCTATAGGCTGGTAATTCTGAGCAGCGTTCAAGCATTCATAAATAAAATAAATTTGGAGACGATAAACCACAATGAAACGACTATTGACATCTATCCTTGCTGTTTTGGTAGTTTTACTAAGCATCGGCACATCCGAAATTGCACAAGCACAGACCTCAAGCATCATCGCTTTTCCGTCTCTATTTTCAGCCGCTGCCGTAGAGACTGCTGGGGTAGACCTACTGCAAAAATTTGAGACAGAAATCTTACCTCAGCTAGAAAATGCGCTTAGCCCAGAACAGCGCGAACAGTTTAAAACCGCCATCACGGATGGAACCAGCTTTCGCAAAGCATTTAAAGCCCTCGCCCTCACGCCAGAGCAGAAATCTCAGGTTGGGACTTTACTCAAAGCCTTACCTAAAAAAGATTTTTTCGCGTCTCTAACACCTGATCAAAAACAGCAGCTCTTTTTAACCAAAAAAGGTCTTTTCAAACCAACCCCAGAAGAGATTGGGGAAAAGATTGACGCAAAGATGAAAATGGCAGTGGGTAAAAGCCCCTTTGCCCCAACGGGGGCTGAAATCGGTGAGAAAATTAGCGCAAAAATGAAGGCGCTCAAAAGCAAGGTAGAGGAAGCTATCCCCTAATCCACTCACTTTCAGCCTAAAAGAATACTGTTTGACCGTTTAGACTCCGGTTTCGACCAGGTAAAAATTATTACTACATCACTGGCTCTGATGGCATTGGTTGCAGATGCAGCTGAATTAATAGAGCTGTTGCGTTATAAAACGACCTAAAACTCTTTGACAACCTATCTTTTCTTATTTCTTCTTCCTTGCCTCTCTAAGCTATGCAGCTTCTA
>JAGVDA010000535.1 GCA_020058975.1 Thermosynechococcus sp. WC_1
CGCACCAGGCTTGTTTGGCACCGAAACCGTGAAATGGAATTTCACGAAGTTTCTGGTGGATCGCAACGGCAAGGTTATTGAGCGCTATGCTTCGATAGCTAAGCCAGAAGATCTAGAAAAGGCAATCCAAAAGCTGCTGTAGAACATCTTTAAGGATCTGAATTTTGACCAAGAACCCGACAAGCCGCTTAACGATTGGCTCTCTCCGGACGGCAAACTAAATAAGCAGCTTCCACTAACGTTTCGTCTGGAATAGTGCCGAGCTGATGAGGGCTATTGGGCAAAAGCAGCGATCGCAGTTGAGTTGCAAGTTTGGCTGTCACCTGACTGCGGTCAGCCATATCCAAGTTAGAGCGATGGCCTAGAAAATTCTGCAAAATAAAATAGTGATCAATAGAGAGTACGGCAGGATCGGTTTGCGCCATCAAGACTTCGACCGTATCTTTGGTCAACGTACTAAAGACAGTTGGAATTGCTGCACCTGTATCCTGTTGTGCTGACTTTTCTTCCTGAATCACCAGGGTACCTGCCGCCAAGTCGCCTAAGCGCTTTTCAGATCGACTCAACAAGACCAAAATCAGGCCAATAAAAAAGAATCCCAAGTCAAACCAGCCCACAAAACTGCGCAGTGTCGCTTCTTTGACACCAATTGGTTGACCATCATCGCGTACAACCCGAATCTTTGCTAGCCGCTTACCAGGGGTTTGCCCCCGCCAGATCGTTTCCCATGTAATGAAATAGCCATTGGTTAGGGCAAAGCTGAAGATTCCAGCGATCGCCAAAGCCCAAAGATTAAGGTCATCTACTGATAGGGTTGCAAACCGTGCTGAAAGAATGGGCAAAACAACGTAGCCATAAACCCATGCGCCAGCCAGCCAGAACAGTGATAGCGCAAGATACACAATCATTTGATCGACCGTCCAGGCAATGGTGCGGCTACCAATTCCCCCAAGCGCAAAATCTAGCTCCACACCCTCGGGCGTTTGCATAGCAACGCGGCGCAAAAATCGACGAGGATCTGCCGAGGTCAAATTTAGGTCAAACAAAAGCCCCGTTTTTGTGGCAGCAAGCTCATAAAAGTTAACGGCTTTTACTGCCTGCCAAAGGGGCAGCATAATCACTCCCGTCAGTAAACTTACGATTGGCACAAATATGTTGATTGTGGTTGCAAGCAGCAAAATAGGCAGCGTAATTAGCCCCGCCGCAAACATAATTGTAAGAATGCTCCATCCCTTGCCACGAGTTAGCTTCCAGCTTCTGACCAATGACTCTAGGGCAGACTTACTATCTTCAATGGCAAGTACGGCATCAAAAAACCAGAGCCGCGCTGAAATGTAATACCCCACCAACATTCCGCCTAATCCATAGATTAGCGCTAGGGCAACGCTCACCAATACAAACGTTCCTCTAAGCTGAGAATTTGTGATTTGTGCCTCAAAAGCCTGCCAGGAAGGTGAAAGCAATACAAATAAATAAAACCCAACCCCAAAGAACCAGCCGTATACGATGAGCAAAATGAGGTAGTACAGCACCCAGGCCAATAGATAAGTCCAAAGGCGACGCAAGATACCCTGACGATAAAGCTCGTTGGGTTCAACTCGTTTGCGTAAGGTATTAAACCCCATTCGGGTCATTAGCCCGCTCACCGCAGCCATCCGTGCGCCCGTAAATAGCACCAGCGGCAGAGCGAAGGCCGTCCCCAAAAGGCTTCCTACAACGCTAATCACCGTACTGGAGTACCCTAACGTGCCGCCAAAGCCAAAGCTAATCCCCAAAACAATAGCAAAGATGAGGATAGCGCCCACCATAGCCAGCCATAGCCATAGGTGAGACAGCAGACTACGGACAAAGTGGTCATTAAAGTTAAGCCGAAAGACCTGAAAGCCGATTGTAACGATGTTGCCCATCGTCAAAGACGGAACAGAGGCTCGCATCGAATCAGGTTTGGTGGTCATAGCGCTACAAAACGGCTGGGCATTTGGGTCTGGGCATAGATTCTTATTCCCCTCTTTTACTCTGAGCCTGAGCTACGGTGGATACACAAGCCTAAGAAAAATCCCCTCCTTGGAGGGGTGCCCGTAGGGCGGGGTGGGTTAGTCCGTATCGCCATGACTAACCCACCCCTACCCCTCCCGAGAGGGGATTGATGGATCGGCTTAAGGCAAAAACCTATGCAGAAGGGATGTGAGGGTCTGGAGGTTATTAAATCCATAATCCTTAGTGAGGCTGAGGCTTGGGCGCTTTCAGTAGCGCAATCACAGGTGCTGCAGTCGGTGCAGCAGTTACTACGGTGGCCTTTTCTGGAGCTGCCTTTGCTTCTGGCTCAGGGGGTGCTTCTGCTGTCTTAAGTGTCTCTGCCTCTACCTCTGGTTCTTCTGCTGTCTCTGCTTTTTGCTGCTGCTGCGTGACGACGCGCTGCTCAGCCTCTGCCATAACCGCTTCAAACGCATCAAGCATTTCTCCAGGACGGTTTTCTAACACGCTGGTGGATAGCGAAATGCGCCCACGCGCCTCATCTAGATCTAGAATTACGGCTTTAAGAACAGTCCCGACTGGCAGCACTGAATTGACCGAGGCCACGTATTTTTGGCTAATGTTATTGATGTGCAGCAGGGCGCTCACGCCGCCTAAGTCTACAAATGCGCCAAAGGGTCGCAGATCGGCGACTTTGCCGCTCACAAGCTGCCCAATGACCAGCTCCGTCATGCGTTGCGCGCGCTGCGCCTGTCGTTGAGACAGCACAAGCTTTTTGCGGTCGGGGTCTACTTCTAAAATACTGACGGTCATAAGCTGACCGACTAGCTCTTCGATGTTTTCGCGCTGAACGACATGCGATCGCGGGATAAATGCCTTAATGCCCTTGACATTAGCAGTCAATCCGCCTTTATTGGTACCATTCACGCGCACTTTAAGGGTTTGTCCAGACTCAAACGCCTGAAGCTGCGCCCAGAATGCTTTAATTTCAAGCTGTTTGAGCGAAAGGGTAATTTGCCCATTCTCATCCTGGGCACGAATGATCAAAAACTCCCGTTCGGTATTGACGGGCAGCAGTTCTTCTAACTTTTGATCGGCTCCAAGGGACACTTCCCGTAGGGGCAAAAGCGCAGCAGATTTACCGCCGATGTCGATATAGGCTCCGTCATTGCCGTAGCTCGCAACTTTACCTACGACAGTCTGGTTCACTTCAAAAGAGAAATCGTGCTGATCGAGGGCTTTTAAAAAATCATCGTGTGAGAAACTCAAGCTCGTAGTCCTAATTCGCTTTATACAGTTCGCTATGGATTGATTCTACCCAAGCAGATGACAGGGTTCCAACTTCTTTTAACCTTTCAGCACGGTTTGTTGAGCTAAACGCTAACCACAATATGTCTTAGAAGGCTCTACTGCGTGGGTTGTAGCTTTTTAGCAGAAATTTTCACCATCTAATGAGAGTTGTTTTAAGTCAACAGCAGCGATCGCGCCGTGTCCACAGAAAAATACTCAGAACCAGCGGCATCTCCCGCTAAGACCTGAAAGGGCGCATTGGGTTCGCCAAAGCAGTCTAAAATCAGCGCCGCACCCTCAAAGGAATGATTGCGAGTGTAGTCGTTAATCGTAATAACGGTCTTGAGGTCGGCTTGCACCGCAGAGACTAAGCCATTTTCTGAATCTTCAAGGGCAAGGCAATCTTCGGGTGCCCAGCCCATTGTTTCGAGAACGTGCAGGTAAATATCGGGCGCGGGCTTTTTGGCAGGCACAATATCGCCTGCCGCAATGATGTCAAACCAGTCTAGGCTGTCTTTGCCTAAGGTATGCTCTAGCAAAACCGTCACATTGGGCAGCGTGGTGGTGGTGGCGATCGCCAATCTTAACCCAGCCTCTCTCGCCTCTTGCAGCAGCCGTTCTACCCCTGTCCGTAGGGGAATGCGGCCTTCGGCAAGGAGAGTACAATAATGCTCGGTTTTGGCAGCGTGGAGTCGTGCAATAAAGTCTTTGAGATCGGTCGGTGGCTCAAACGTAGGGTTGTATTTATCTAGATAGTGGCGAATGCGTTCTTTGCCGCCTGTGATGGCTAACAGTTCGCCATAGAGTTCTACAGACCAGTTCCAGTCTAGGTTAGCCGCTTGAAACGCTTGGTTAAAGGCAACCCGATGCCCATCACGCTCGGTATCGGCGAGCGTGCCATCTACGTCAAAAATGAGTGCTTTTAGCATTCAGAAAAACTCTACGGAATTTAAAGGACTTATGACTATTTTTTGCCATAGTGCCTCAAAGTACAAGCGTTTTGAGCACTCAGTAGAAATTTCAAGCTAACTTTCCTTACTTCGGCAAAATTGCCTCACTGCACATACAACGGTTAAGTCTGTTCCGGTTGTCGAAGTTCTAGCCATTAATTGAGTTGGCTTGCGCGGTAGATGGCTTTGAGTTGGGCGATCGCCAAAGAGACTTACCAGATTATCGTAATTCCGGTAAAGGCTTGAATTTTATGATCCCGAGTCACTAAGGGACAATTTAGATGCAGGGCTGTTGCGGCAATAAAACGATCAGGCATTTCAGGAACGATAGCACGATCAACTTGTCGCACCGCTAAGCTGATGGCTTGATCTAGCGGCACTATAGCAATTCCGCTATCGGGCTGACTCACTACGGCAAGTAATCGCTCTAGCACAATGGCAGGAAGCCTATCCCGTTCGATAAGGTAACAGAGTTCGACGATTGAGATGGATGAGAGGTGGATGAGTTCATCTGATTCTAGAGCTGCCAGTGCAGCTTCAGATAACCGATCCGGTTCTATGAGGTACCAAACGATGATGTGAGTGTCGATTACGATTGCCATTACGCTGGCAACTCTCTTGGAAAACTGCCCCACATTTCGTGGCGTGCTTCATTAATGGTTTCTTCAGTAATATGAATATCCAAGTCTGCACATAACCCTTTGAGGCTTCGGTGAGGCTGCTTCAATACAGTTTTCTGCCGCAAAAATTCAGCAAAATCTAGAACTTCCTGCTGTTTTTCTAGCGGGAGCTGCCGCAGGTTTTCTAAAATGCTTTGCTCAAGGTTCACTACGCTTTGCATAATTTGGCTCTCGATTCTTTCTGAAGTTTAATCCAGTTTCTACGGTTCAGCTAAGCTACAGTTCGCCTCGAAAGGCTTAATGTCTCGGGAGGCAAATAGGTCATCTAAGTGGGCTAGGGATTCGTGGTGGGCGGCTTTGAGTAGGGAGATCGCCTCCACCCATCGAGTAAATTCTTACAGTCCCTCCCGATGATGGGGCAAACTGAAATTGCCGGCATCGGGTCCCAACGGGATAATCTGCCCAGGGTTGAGTGGAAATAAGTTGCCATAGTAGTCGTTCTTGACCGCTTCTAAGCTACAGGTGGCAGCAACGCCAGGGAGCTGATACAGATCCCGTAAATAAGGGCCAAGATTTGAATAGTTCTGGATTTGGCGCAGATTACACTTAAACAGGCCAAAATACACCGCATCAAAGCGAAACAGCGTTGTGAACAGCCGCACATCTGCCAGCGTGACGCGATCGCCGCAGACATACCGCTGGGCACTTAACACCTGATCGAGTTCGTCTAGGGTTTGGAAAAGTTCTGTGCAGGCTTGCTCATAGGCTGCCTGGGTCTGGGCGAAGCCGCAGCGATACACCCCATTGTTGACCGTTGCGTAAATTTTGTCATTCCATGCGTCAATTTGGTCGCGCAGGTTCTCAGGGTAAAGATCGCGTTCAGAATGCTGCGCCCATTCATTAAACTGCGCGTTGAGCATCACAATCAAATCCGCGCTCTCGTTATTGACGATCGCCCCTGTATGGCTATCCCACAGCATAGGCACCGTAGAACGTCCGCTATACTTGGGCTGCGCTTTTTGATATAGCTCTGGCAGCGTAGTACAGCCTAAATAAGGTGCCTCAAATTTCCAGCCGCCTGCATTGACGTTGGGGAGAACTTTGACAACGGCGATCGCCTCATCCAGTCCCTTTAGCGCCCTCACAACCAAGGTTCGGTGCGCCCAAGGACAGCCTTCACCCACAATTAAAACGTAGCGACCAGAAACAGGCGGAAAGCAAATTTCCGCCTCCGAGGAGATCCAGTTTCTAAATTCACTTTTGGGTCGCTGATATGCGCCAGAGGAAGATCGGGGCGCTAAACGAGACATCATGAGATGCCACATTGAAGTCCAGATATAGCGACCCGTACCAATAATTAGGGCTGGGGGCAGTGCCATGATTCAACCCTCTCAAATTTGAATTTGATTGCACCTAGCCTGATTGCACCCTAGCCCCAAGAAGAAGCGGTGTTATTAAGATTCTTCGTCTTCGGTTTCGTCAGTGGCGGGGTAGTAGAACCCTTGAGCGCGACCTGTCAGGATGGATTTACCCATAGACATTGCTTTAGTCGCTTGGACTTTACCAAGGTGCTTCCAGTTAGCGCGGCGCTTGTCACGCTTGGATTTTGAGGTTTTCTTTTTAGGGCAAGCCATTTTAACCTTGTCGCTGAATCAATTTTGACAACTTTCCAATACTAACATTGTTCCTATGGGAAGCCATAAATCTGCTCATATTAAAGACTGTCTGTCTATGAGTTTGCCTTTGGATGATCGGTACATCCGCAGGGCGGGACTGGATCGTAGCCGCCTGCACTCCAGGGATGGCAGCGCAAAATTCGCTTTAGCGCCAGCCAACTTCCGGCGATCGCCCCATACTGCTCCACTGCCTCTAGCGCATAGGCCGAACAGGTGGGCTGATAACGGCAGCTTGGCGGCAGCAGTGGCGAGATCAGCCGTCGGTAAAGCTGAATCAGCGCCAGCACCAAAATCTTCATCACGTTCTTGATAACGGTCATAAATAATAAAAACTGTGAACAATGCTCAACAGAACATCCGAGGGGACGTGATGTCTCTTAACATTTAGAGTGAGACGAGCTGAGATCGGTGAAACAACCTAAAATGCGATGTTTCCATCGAACCTAAAGCAACTGCGTATCACAACTCAGTCATTGACTCCGTGGTTTAACACGCAATTTCTGAGATGATGATTTATATGCCTTAGCGCCTGCTTTCATCTTATGCTTACTTGAGTTTAAGCCTGTCCTACGGACGTTTATTCTCATGCATAGCGATCAATAAGTCAGGCTTCTGCGATTAACATCCTTAGCTCTCAATCAAAACGCCTTTAGCTTTAGGTTTCATCAGAGCTAATGCCTACATCTCTGTCTAATAGGCTCCTGTTCTACAGGTTCCTGTCCTACAGGTCTTTATATACTTCTGATATCGAGGGTGATCAATGAGATTCCGCGCTTTCATCATTGCACTGTTCGCCGTCTGTCTGACGGCTCTGCCTTTGAGTGGCGGCAATGCGTTGGCTCAAAGCCGCACTAGCCTAACCTACGAAGACATTCGAGGAACAGGATTAGCAAACCGATGCCAAACCTTAGGCCAAACGACTCGGGGTTCATTTCCGCTGGAGTCGGGGCAAGAATATGTGTTGACTGATTTATGTCTTGAGCCAATTAATTTCTTTGTTAAAGAAGAATCTAAAAATTCTCGTCGTGAAGCCGAGTTTGTCCCTAGTAAAGTCATGACTCGTTTAACGACCTCTTTAGAGGGCGTTAATGGAACGCTCAAGCCCAACAAAGACGGCGGTTTGACGTTTTATGAAGAAGACGGGATGGACTTTCAGGCCATTACGGTAAAGCTATCGGATGGTGAGCTAGTTCCGATGCTCTTTACCCTTAAGGGGTTAGTGGCCGAAACCCAGAGTGGACTGACCACAATTAATGCCTCCACAGATTTTCAAGGAGAATATGAAGTGCCGTCCTACCGGACTTCAAACTTTTTGGATCCGAAGGGTCGTGGTTTGACCACAGGTTACGACAATGCCGTAGCTCGGCCTGCGGTGGCTGAGGGTGAAGAAGAAGTGGCTCGCGCCAATGTGAAGCGCTTCATCGTGGGCAAGGGTGCAATTTCAATGCAGGTTGCGAAGGTTGATGGTCGCACTGGAGAAATTGCAGGTACCTTTGAGGCGGAGCAGCCTTCAGATAGTGACATGGGTGCCCATGAACCTAAGGATGTCAGAATCCAAGGCGTTTTCTACGGTCGCATTGCACCTCAAGAAGCCTAAATATTTGGGTCTATGAGTTAGGCAAAAGACTGCATCCATCTGGATGCAGCCTTTTTTTGTAATGGCACTGATTTTGACGTTCTTGATCTTGAATCAGTTCAAGAAGGCTTTCAGGACATAAAGCTAC
>JAGVDA010000389.1 GCA_020058975.1 Thermosynechococcus sp. WC_1
GGAAGCTGGACACGATAGGTGCAGCCGCCCTGCGATCGCCCTGTCTTGGTTTCTACTACTTCAAAAGTGAGGATGGCTTCAGGGGCGATCGCCGCATAGTCTAGACCTGCAAAAGGCTTGGCTCTAAACCGTACCCCAGCCACCGCCAGCCCCGAGTCTGTCACCGCCTGCATGGGGAGCAACTGCCCCTGACAGAGGACGCTGTAGCGATCTGGCTCACTGCACCGCAGCAAAACCTGAAGCCGCTCCATCGAATCATCTACAGGTCGTGAAGTGCCGCTTAGGGTAGCCTTTTCTGGCAGCACAGGCCACATTTCTAGGGCGTGGCTTAGCTCTAAACAAAGGCTGGATTCTTCTGCAAGGGTGACTTGACCATAAACCGGAAAGCGGCTCTCAAAGAACGACGCAAACCAATCTAGATCAAACTCAAAGCCCACTGTCTTGAGTTCATCTAGAATCGCCGCCATATCGGCCTCTAAAAAGTAGGGCAAAAAGAACCGATCGTGGAGCGTAGAACCCCAATGAATCATGGGTTGCCGATAGGGATGAGTCCAGAAATAGGCGACGAGTGCCCTCACAAGCAAAAGCTGAAGCAGTCGCAGTTGGGGGCTATGGGGCATTTCAAACGCCCGAAACTCGAGTATCCCCAACTGCATTGGGCGAATGTCTACCGGAAACAGCTTGTCAATGCAGAGCGCGGCACGATGGGTGTTGCCCGTCATGTCAATGAGCAAGGGTCTGAGGAGCTGATCCATCAGCGCTGGTGACACCTCAGCCGACTGCTCTAGCGCCCGAAATGCCATTTCTAGCTCATACAGCCCTTCGTGGCGAGACTCATCCACACGGGGAGCCTGACTGGATGGCCCCACAAACAAGCCAGAAAAAAGGTATGACAGACTGGGGTGGTGCTGCCAGTAGGTGATTAGACTTTGCAGTAAATCAGGGCGCAGCAGCAGCGGACTTTTTGCAGGGATTTTGCCGCCCAGCGTAATGTGGGCACCGCCCCCCGTGCTGAGCATTCGTCCATCTCTGGCATACTTTGTGGTGCCCAAGCCGCAACCCTCGGCAATGTCGTGGAGCGTGAGGGTTTGATGCACCAGCGTGTTCCAGTCTGCAACAGGGTGAATATTCACCTCAATCACCCCTGGGTCGGGGGTGATTTGGAAGCCCTCAATGCCAGAATTCAGTGGCGCACTGTACCCCTCTAAACGCACCGGACAGTTGAGCGTTGCCGCCGTTTGCTCTAGGGCACCTACCAAGTCGGCAAAGGCACATGCCGAAGCAAAGGGCGGAATAAACACAGACACGATTCCATCCCGTACCTCAACGGCAAGGGAAACCTGAATGGTGTTGAGAGGCATTACTTTTGCCGCGCTCTTTTCGAGGGTTACGACGTTTGATATGGGCGCGTTGATTTCCCACGCCAGTTCTTCAGGCCGATCAATGTCACTTAAGGGCAGACGCATCCCAATAGGGGTTTGGCCTGGGCGCAGCACAAACGGCACTTTTCCGTAAGGCTCCCCCTCGTGAGTCCAGATACACGAGGCCCAATGCCAGCGTTTAGAGCTAGGCTGACCGTATTCATCGGCATCATCGACTGCCAGCAGCGGCAAAACAAATCCGGCAATTTCACTTTCATCCCATTCCCAGGCGGCAACAATCAGGTCTTCGCTTAGGCCAAGCTGCTGCACTAGCCCCTGCACAAATGCTTTGGCATCGGCTGGCTGGTGGCTGTAGTGTTGATTTTCGTGCGCCATTAGCGCGGTGTTTTGCCAGAGCGGACGTTTATCTGCTCGCCAGAAGCAGCCAAAAGCCCAGCGGGGGTAGGGTTCGCCAGGGTAGAGTTTGCCCATGCCGTACTGCAATAGAAATCCTGGTGGTGCAAAGCTCGCCGCCAGCTTGTGCAATAGCTCTACCGCAACCTGACGCTTATGATCGCCCAGCGCTAAGATATACCACTCCGGTAAGTCTAGATGAGCGAGGGCAATGTAGGTTGGCTCACCCCCCATCGTTAGCCCAACTTGCTGCTGCTGAAGCACGTCTTCTACCTGATTGCCTAGGTGAAGAATAGATTTCCACTGCTGATCTGTTAGCAACGCCTTACCATCACTCCGCTGAAAGTAGGATAAACGCTATCGCACAATTGGCTTCAGGCTACAATAAAATCAATTCGCCGACGGTGCTGTTTGAGTCAATTCTCATCTAAGGCATACAGATAGGGCATATAAAAAAGCTGCTCAGAAATCGGCGCTAGTCTCTCGCTTAAGTGTGATTTTGCCCCAATCTTTGCAAGTACGGTGTCCCGAGTTAAGACCTGTAAGATTGACCTAGAGACGACCTATCCTTGCCCTTGCCGAAAACGGGGGCAGCTTTGTCCAATTGTGTTAACTGATGCCTTTGGCTGTGGCCAGTGCCATCAAATTTTTGTCGTTCGTGCGGATGGCTATGTTTTAGAGCAGCTTTCAAGCATTTACCCTTATCAGCAGCTTTGGTACTGGACGGGAAAAGATTGGCTATTAGTGCGTCGCCCACTGCATCAAAACGGTTTTGCATGGCTGGTGGGTTCTCTAGCCGCTTTATTTCTATTAATGCTTTCTCTGCCGATTGTGTTCCATATACCGTTTGATCGCCGTGTCATGGTATGGATGTTATTGACGATTTTTATTGCGCTAATGCTGAGTTTTATGGTCTGGCTCACCATTTATCGACAGCATTAGCGATCGCATTTGCCCTATATCCTGTCAGTTTGTTTAGGTTGACCGATGCATGATTCACAGTCTTTGACCCTGAAGGCTTTGGTTGACCAAGCGCAGCAGGCTTCTACCAATCTTGCCCAGTCTTCTGTGCAGGCACGTAATCTGGTGCTCAAGGACTTGGCGATCGCCCTCCTGTCTCACCAAGATGCCATTTTAGAAGCCAATACCCTTGATCTCGAAACCACACGCGATCTGGCGGTGACAGATTTGGTGCTGCAATGGCTTAAGCTCACCCCAGATCGACTGGCGGTGGTTCGTCAATTTATTGAGCAGTTGGTAGGGTTGCCAGACCCGCTACAGGTACGCAGCGGTACGGTAGCCAATTCTTTGTACAGCCTCAGCGGCTTTCGCGTGATGCCCTTGGGGGTGGTGTGTGGCCTGTATGAGTTTTTGCCAGAGTTTCCGGTGTTGCTAGCAAGTTTATGCCTGAAAACGGGCAATAGCTTAATGGTGCGGGGCAGCGCCGAAACCAGCAATACTCATCGGCTATTTTCAGATCTGATTGCGACGGTTTTAAGTAAGGGCAAGGTAGACCAGCGCTGTTTCTTTAGCTTTGAGAGCGATCGCACCGTCACCCCCAAAGATCTTGTTGCCCAAGCACTGCCCATTGATTTGGTGATTCCTTACGGTCGCCCTAGTTTTATTAGAGATATTGCCCAGCAAAAGACAGCGCCCATGCTAACGCCTGTAATGGGCAACAGCTATCTATTTTGGTCATCCACAGGCAGTAGCGACCTGGTGCGCAGCATTATTGTCGATAGTCACTTAGGGGCACCGGATGCGGTGAATGCGATCGAGAAGGTCATTATTACGCCCAATACTAATTACTCATTGCTCAACGTGGTGTTTAATCACCTACGCGAGAAGAAATTTACCCTCAAGGGTGATGAAACCCTAACGGCAGAATTCCCTGATCTCGCGTTAGCAGAACCCCAGGAGTGGTCTACGCCCTACCTCAGCAAGACTGTTGCGTTTAAGGTGGTGAATTCTGTAGCGGAGGGCATCCAATGGATGAATGCTCACAGTAGCGGTCATGCAAACTGTATGGTGACGGATTCTTACCGAGAAAGTCAGCAGTTTACCTTAGGTACTACGAGCGCAACGGCATTTATTAATGCGTCTCCTCGCTTTTCTCGACTAGTCAGTGGGCCTTATGGAACGGTTGCCTTGGGGATGGTGGGCAACGGCTCCTTTAACCAGGGTGCGATTGGTGTAGAGACGCTTCTCAAGCGTAGCCATGTGATTCAAGGGGTTGGGGCGAATATGGCGGGTCAGCTTTAGCCTGGGGGCGCGTCTTTGGAGCGGGGTGTTTTATGGCGACGGCACCGCTCAGAGCAGTATTTTACTTCGTCCCAACAGTCTGCCCATTTTTTGCGCCAGGTAAAAGATAGGCCACACACAGGACAGATTTTGGTGGGGAAATCGGATTTAGCGCGTTGACGAGTCATTACTTTTGGACTATGAAAGATTCTTCCCAGTCAGATATCTCTGAGTCTTTGCCAGTTACAGCCAATTTTTTGGGGTTATAGGTTTCGTTGCTCAACCCATCCTACGCATGCTAATACGTTAGCTATTTTCTCTCGATGTTGCTTTAGAGAGGTATACTACTAATAGTAGGACAAAGGGTAGGACATGGCTAAAATCTCGATCTCTTTACCCAGTGAATTGGTTCGCTTTGTTGATAATCATGTCGAAAACCGCAGTGCGCTGATTGAAGGCTTGTTAGAGCAATGGAAGCGTCATCAAGAAGATGAACTGCTGGCAGAGGCTTGTACGGCAGTAGATGAACTAAATTTAGGTTGGGAGCCAGAATGGCAGAACGCAGCAATTATGGACTTGGAAGCATCTGGGTTATAAGTTTTGACCCTTCTGTCGGGACTGAAATTCGCAAAACTCGACCAGGGGTCATTATTTCTGGAACTGTTTTTAATGAAAGACGCAGTAAGGTGACGGTGTTGCCTTTCACTTCGGCACGTTTTAATGATTCGAGGTTATCACCAGCGGTGGTTTCGGTAACGGCATCGCAAGAGAATGGCCTTGCGGCTGATAGCTTACTGGTGTGCATTGAACCTATGAATTTTGATAAAGCAAAGTTGAGTAAACATCTGGGGCACCTTGAGTTAGAGCTATTGCAGCAGGTACAGTCTGTTCTCAAACGTTACCTAACTTTGTAATAATATTTAGGTTTTGTAGGGGCGGGTTTTGCCGATAAATATAGGATTCTCTAACGCAGTATCAGCTAAACCCGCCCTTACGTACATGAGATCTAGGCTGGAGTTTTTATGGAGTTGTAATTCTGGATTAAGACTTCGGCAGGAATTCCCAGTTCTTGATTTAGCTTCCGAATCATCTCTAATGTTAATGAACGCTTTCGAGACAAAACTTCTGACACTCTTGCTCGACTGCCAAGACAAGGCTCTAAGTCTCGACGAGATAGGCCACGAGTTAGAGAATTGCTTCAATGGGGTCGGGGGCTTCAATGGGATAATGCCCCTTTTCATAGGCTTCTGCCAATGTACTGAGTAAGTCTAAGCGATCATATTCAGGTGTATTGGGAGGAGCATTAAACAGTGTTTCAACTTCTTTTAATGCTGCTTGATAATCAGCTTCAGTTCTAATAGGATTAATTTCTATATTTGTACCTCTTGTTAAACTGTTTTTGCGTCTACTTTGTCGTGCTCTGAATGAGTTCCAATAAATCGAATAAAAATCAAATCTTCTGCGTTTATGATGCTTCACTCTTTGGGCTAATGTGTGGAACTAAATTAATCAAAGTACGTAGAGCATAATTTACTGAGTCAGAATCTGGGAAATATTGTTTTACATAGGGGTCTAAAATCACTGCGCCATCTTCTATAGTAAATTTCTGTACCGTTGTTGTTCCGTCTTCTTGATGAATGGTTACTGTATGTCCTTTTCGATAAGCTTGGTAGTGTTTGCCACGAATTCCGCTAGTAAAATCATATTCAGGTTTCATTTCATCGTCATTAAATTTACTTTCAGTGTTGTTCATAAATCTGAATCTCTCTCTTTGTGGCGTTACGACTGCTAATGATCCGAATGCTTTCTTTTCGTTCGGTATAAACAACGACTAATAAACGTCCCTGGGCTGATATGCCAATATCAATAAAGCGATCTTCATCTTCTGAATGCTCTGAGTCAAGCGTTGTTATTGCATATGGGTCATTGAAGACGGTTTTTGCTTCGTCAAAGCTTATACGGTGCTTTTTATAGTTTAGCTCAGCTTTTTGAGCATCCCACTGAAAC
>JAGVDA010000513.1 GCA_020058975.1 Thermosynechococcus sp. WC_1
AGTAGCGGTTTGTTTGGGGGGCTTTCGCTTGAAGGCACAGAGCTATCCTTTGACCCAGACCGGAATCAACAGTTTTATGGTAAAAAGCTAACGCCCCGCCAAATCTTCAACGATCCGTTCTTAAATGCACCTGCTGTAGCTGAATCTCTCAAAGATACGCTTGATCAGGCCGAATCTGGTGTGCTGCGACGATTCTAAAAATGAACTCCAAAGCTGCAACACCGAATCAATATAGGCAATGGAGCAAGGATATCTATTCCACCTCTGCATCGTGGAATGATTTTTTGCCTTTAATAAAGATTTGCGTATGACTCGCCATCGTGAAAAATCTTGCTCCATTTGTAACAAAACGGCTTACGTTCTATTTCGCTGCCAATATGAGCGGCAGAAAGAGTGGTGCTTTATTTGCCAAAATTGTTGGCAAAAAGTAAGCCAAGATAACCCCTTTTATGTGTACGGCGGCACCTGGAAAGCCCGTAAATGAGATTGGCTCAGCTCGACAAAGCTTTTACCACAAACGCTAGCACTACTACTGCAATAACCGATAGTGCAATGACTGCCATGACCAAACCGCCAAACAACAACCACAAAAACCGCTGATCGGCACTACGGCTTTGGGTTGGCGCTCGTAGATGTGCTTCTAAAAGCGTCACATTCTTGGTATTTGCCTTCCAGCCCATGTCAAAGAAATCGCCTAAAATGGGCACTGCACCCACAAGGGCGTCGATCGCAATGTTAAAAACCATCCGCAGCAGAATTGTTTTGGGCAGATTAAACTGCACAACCTGCCACAGAATATAGATTGAAATTCCTAGCCCCACCACATCGCCACCGACGGGAAGCAGCCCCACCAAAGACTCTAAACCCACGCGCCATTTAGTACCAGGAATGCCAAAAGCACGATCCCAAAGGTCGCTGACGGTTCTCAGTCGTGCCAGTTTGAGTAACTGCGCTTCGGGGGGCGTCGATGAGTTTATGATCAGTTTTGACATTCCAATCTGTTCCTTTTTAAAATCTGACGCACCAATTTTTAGATTTGAATGCAGTATAAAGATATGCCTTTGAAGCCGTAATGGTCTTACTTTCTCAATTATTTAATAAATTGCCTTATATGCATAGAATATACGCTAAAATTCTCAAAGCCGTACTAAGGAAAGTTCCATGAATAAAGGTGAATTAATTGACGCGATCGCAGAAAAGGCAAATGTGACCAAAAAAGAAACGGATGCCGTTTTAAGTGCTGCCATTGAAACCATTGTTGAAGCAGTTGCCAGTGGCGAAAAAGTGACGTTGGTGGGCTTTGGTAGTTTTGAAAAACGCGATCGCGCTCAAAGAGAAGGTCGTAACCCTAAGACAGGCGAGACGATGACCATTGCGGCGACAAGTGTACCAGGCTTTAGCGCAGGTAAACTTTTTAAAGAGAAAGTGGCTAATCATTCTTGAGCTAACGCTAATGCAATCGTAGATTACATTAGCGAGGCAAATTTAGTTCGGTGATCGCCCTGTACTCAGAATGTGCAGCACAACATTGTCTCTATTGCAAAAGACCTACGGCATTAAAAGCCACCCTCAAACAACATAAGGACAGGATATTCTTCGAGATGACGACCAAAACTCAAATGCAGCCTCTGACCGGAAAAGCACTGCTGCAAAAACTCAAGGAAATTCCACAGCTTTCTCGCAGCGCAAAGGCTCGTGAATGTGGCTACGTTAGCCTTGTGAAAAACGGAAATGCCCGTGTCAACATCAGTGCATTTCTAAATGCCATTCTGGAGGCCAGAGGCGTTTCATTAGATTCAGAGAGCGAAAAAGATGGTCGCGGACGAGAGGCTACCTATCGGGTAAGCATTCACAAAAATGGCACGATTGTGATCGGCGCTAGCTACACCGAAAAAATGGGCTTAAAAGTGGGTGATGAGTTTGAAATCAAACTCGGTTACAAGCACATCCACTTAGTTCAAGTGGGTGAAGACGACAAAAAGGGCTAAACGCCTCTTTGTTACGGTGGGGCGTTAAGGCGATCGCGGCTTTTTAGTCTTGAGGCTGATAGCTGCTCACCACACGCCCCGCTCCTCGCACCTGAGCATAGTAGTTACAACTGACGGGTTCACGATGATCGGTAAGGGAATCAATCCCAATTCCATTGCGACCCTGATCTTTGCCAGAACTATGGATATAAGCGCCACCTCCTAAATAAAGGGCAACATGGGTTGCCTTGACAGGGGTTCCAAAAAAGATTAGATCGCCCAATTCTAGAGTTTCTACCAAGTCTTCAGGGCGATTACCCCTATTCTCAACGCGCTGTACAAATGCTTCTTGCTGATAGGCGTCTCTGGGCAGCCAAATTCCGTGGGTCGAAAATGCGTGTTGCACTAGCCCAGAACAGTCATAGTTAGGGGCAACAGTACCGCCCCAAAGATAGAAATTGGGTTGGGTCATGGCAGCTTGGGCAAAGGCGATCGCCATTGGAATCCGCGCCTGAATCTCTTCTGAGGATAGAAGAGACGGACGATAGGCTGAAGTCGCAGGCTGAAGAAATGCTAAATCTGAGCGATTAATCCAGCCAAGGTAGTCGTCTTCACAAAGAATGACGGATAATGCAGTAGCTGCTGGATCTAGAACATCAGTCACCTTAAACCGAAGCTGTCTGCCAGTGTGAGCCTGGGTTGCCAGAGATTGAAGTACAGGCGAGTCGTACAAATTGAGATGCTGTGCTGCTACTTCATAGGTAACATTCTGCATTGAAGTATTGGTCAATTGTGCCTGAAGTACTTCAAACGCAACCATAGAAGCCCTCACTCGTGTTTTTGTGACTGTCTGGCATCATAGCAGGGGGAAGTGTTTCCTATGGTAAAAATTCAATAAAAAACCCCTTGGGAAAGGGGTTTTGAAAATCATTAGACCTCTTGCACGAATATGAACCTCTCCCAGAACGGGCGAGGGGAGCAAGAATTAGCTCTTCTCTCACCGGAGGAGAAGAGTAAAGCCTTTGGCTATATAGAAAGGAATGAGGGGGCTAAGATTGATGCAAGAGGTCTATTAGCTTCAAAAGTGACTAGCTAGCGAGGTAATGGCGCACATCCAACTGACGTCGTCTGAGATGGTCGAGCGCCTGCCGCTCTAGCTGCCGCACACGCTCTCGGCTAAGGCTAAGCTGCTCTCCAACCTTTGCCAAGGAAAGTTCTTTCCCGTTTTGTAGACCAAAACGTAGAGATAACACCTCTCGCTGCTGGGGCGGTAGTTCCCCCAAAAGCTGATTGACATCTTCTCGTAGCGCTTCCCCTGCGGTAAACTCTTCAGGCGACTGCCCTTCATCTTCTAGCAGATCTCGCAGCTCTGTATCTTGGTTGTCACCCACCCGTAAATCCAGCGAAACAGGCTGACGCGCAATCATCAAGAACTCACGCACTTGGGTTGGCTCTAGCTCTAGTTCCTTGGCAATTTCGGCAGGAGTGGCGCTACGACCCAATTGCTGAGACAGTTCGCGCTGGGCTTTTTTGATTTTGTTGAGCTTCTCTGTAATGTGAATAGGGAGCCGGATGGTGCGAGCCTGCTGGGCGATCGCCCGCGTAATCGCCTGACGAATCCACCAGTAGGCATAGGTTGAAAACTTATAGCCGCGAGTAGGGTCAAATTTTTCGACCCCTCGCTCTAGCCCCAGCGTGCCTTCCTGAATCAGATCTAATAGCTCTAGATTTCGCTTCTGATATTTTTTGGCAACCGCAACCACGAGGCGAAGATTCGCCTCAATCATTTTCTGCTTCGCCCGTTTGCCCTGTTTTAAGGCAGACTCCAGCTCTGGTTCGCCTAGCTCAGATTTCTGCGCCCACTCTGCCAAGGTAGGTTCATGGCCTAACGCTTCAGTAAGCGACGACTGAACGTCTAAGAGCGCCATCATCTGCTGTACCTGCTTCCCCAAAATAATTTCTTGTTCGTGGGTTAACAGCGGTACGCGACCAATCTCATGAAGGTAGGTACGAACCATATCTCGCCCTGCCGGAGCGGGAGCCGAGGCTCTTTTTTCAGTCACTTTTGCCATAGATCCTAGTTATCCCCCTCAATTTAGGATGGGATTGTGATGGATAGAAATCGTTTCTGTCTCTAAGGGCGCAGTTTTAGGCTGTTCCAATAGTTTTTCCAGTTAAACGAAGTCAGTATGAGTTCATGAAACCATAATAGGCGATCTTTCCAACAACGCAAAGTTAGCATAGGTGTAAATTCCCGTACACAGCCTTTAGTAAGAACTCATGGTGAGAACCGATGGCTGATCTAACGGGCTAAAGATTTTTATAGTGATGTATAGATTTCAAGGCAAACTTCAACCTAAAATCGCTCTGACTTAATCTAGTCCCAAAATGTTTCATATTGAAAAAAGCTGAGATTCACTAAAACGATACTCCAACTTCCTGAGAAATACCTGAATCAAAAGAGAGAGATTTGTGTCGCTTCTCGGGTAAGGTTTAGGATGGTGAAGTGTAAAGATTTTCTTGAATATTAGTAAATGACCGTCAATACCTCAGAACAAACCTCCCTTGATCTTCTCATTACGCTGAAGTCTCAGTATGAATATGCGTTAACTGAAGCAAACGCGAAAGCTGTCTATCTTAGAGAACAGTTGGCGCACGTTAACGCCTTACTGATCAATCAGCTCATTCCTTCTTCTAATGGCGCGCAGCCTTTACAGGCAAACGTCACAGACTTAGCGCCAATGCTAGCCTTGAGTGCCCAGATCGAGACATTAGGCAGCGATTTTTCTCCCCAGCTACCATCATTGGAAGTTGCTGAGCCTATTTCAGTACCTCGCAATACGACCACTGTCACCCCTCGCAAGCAAAAACGAGCTATCTCTAAAATTGCTCTAAAAGTTGCACCAAAGCCAGAAAAACCGGCCAGTAAGCGTCACTCACTCTCGCTACTGCCCACCTATCAAGGACTCCAAAAGCTAGAGGCGATCGCCCAAGTCTTGAAAGCAGCTGCGGGACAGGAAGTTACTATCGACAGCGTTGTGCAAACGCTATACGGCAACCTCAGCGCAGCGGAGCATAAAGCAGAGCGATTCAGAATGAAAACAGCGATGTTTCAGGGAGTCAAGAAAGGATTTTGGCAAAAGGCCGCTACGCCTTCAAGCTATTTGATTCCTGCGATAAAGGGGAGAAGTTCGGGTCAGAAAGCCGTTAAAGCCAGTCTGGTTGCGAAGGCTGAAGAGGCGATCGCCCTAGCGCCAGAATCACAAGCAGCATCACGACTAGCTAAATCTTCTAAGACAAAACCAGGGCCGGTAGCAGGGACAAATAAGCGCAACTCACTGCCGCTATTGCCCGTCTATCAAGATATGAAGAAGCTAGATGCCATTGGCGTAGTGCTTGAGAACTATCGTGGTGAAGTGCTGCATCACGACACGATTATTCAAATGCTTTACGGCGACCTTAGTCCCGCCGAGCTAAAAGCAGAGCGAGTGCGAATTAAAACTGCTCTACTCACAGGGGTTAAAAATAACCGTTGGGAAAAAGCACCTAAGCCATCTAGCTATTTCATCCAATCGGAAGTCGCTACTTCTAGGAAAGCTCGTGGTGCCAAAGCGCCTAAAAAGTAGCTTGCCAAAGCAGATTAGTAAGCAGCATTAGAGAAACACTTCTGTCTGTCGATGATCTATTCTGCTGGATTGATCCACTCCCACGGCTAAAAGTGCGTGGGAGTCAGAACTCGGACAATAAAACGCTGGCGTTAGAAAAACACCAGCGCAATCTAGAAATCAAACAAAAGCGACTTAGGCCATTGCCATTACAGGCGTTGCCGCACCTTCTTGAGCCAACCCAGATCGAATAGAATCTACGTTTTTACGCGCATCGCCAAACAGCATGAGCGTGTTGTCTTTGTAGAACAACGGGTTATCCACCCCCGCGTAGCCACTCGCCATACTGCGCTTCATCACAACCACCTGCTTTGCGTGCCAAACTTCTAACACAGGCATTCCAGCAATGGGGCTATTGGGATCTTCTAATGCACTGGGGTTAACCGTATCGTTTGCGCCAATCACCAGAACTACGTCGGTTTTCTCAAAATCCTCGTTGATTTCATCCATCTCTAGCACAATGTCATAGGGCACACTGGCCTCTGCCAACAGCACATTCATGTGTCCTGGAAGCCGTCCTGCAACGGGATGGATGCCAAAGCGGACATTGACACCGCGATCGCGCAGTATCCGCGTAATGTCTGCTACTGCATGCTGGGCTTGAGCCACCGCCATGCCATAACCAGGGGCAATAATCACGCTGCGGGCATTGTTTAATAGCTCCACTGTTTCATCAACGGTAGTTGAAGTAGCTTCGCCTTCAATGGCCTTCGCGGCACCCGTGGCTTTGCCTGTACCAAACCCACCCAAAATCACGCTAATAAACGAGCGATTCATAGCTTTACACATGATGTAGCTCAGGATGGCTCCGCTGCTGCCCACCAATGCCCCTGTAATAATCAGCAGGTCGTTATTGAGCATGAACCCAGCAGCAGCCGCTGCCCAGCCAGAATAACTGTTGAGCATGGAAATCACCACGGGCATATCGGCTCCACCGATCGCCGCGACCAAGTGCAGACCTAAGAAACAGGCGATCGCCGTCATAATCAGCAGCGGCTGAAGACCAGTGGGGGCATCTGCGCCCATAAACTGCACGCCTAATATGACAGTACCCACCAAAAAACTAATGTTGAGCAGATGGCGACCAGGCAGCATGAGGGGTTTGCTGCTGATTAGCTCTCGCAGTTTGGCAAAGGCCACAATAGAGCCAGCAAAGGTAACTGCCCCAATAAATACGCCTAAGTAAATTTCGATTTGGTGAATGGTAGCCTCAGCCCCAACCAGAGTGGCGTCTTCGCTGAGGTAGTTGCCGATGCCCACTAACACGGCAGCAAGCCCTACAAAGCTGTGTAAAATCGCCACCAGTTCTGGCATGGAGGTCATGGCAACCCGTGAAGCTAAGGTTGCCCCGATTAAAGCGCCAGGGATAATCATGGCGGCTAGAGTGGCAGACCCTGTGAGATTGACATTGCCGCTTAATGCAGTGGCGAGCAGGGCGATCGCCATGCCGATAATGCCAAACAGGTTGCCTTTACGGGCGGTTTCTTGATTGGAGAGTCCGGCAAGGCTCAAAATAAATAAGGCGCTGGCTGCAATGTAGGCAACCGTGACTAGACTGCTGTTCATAACGTGCTAATACTTTTCAAACTGCTGTGGCGTTTGTGACTTTTTAGACTTCTTACACACTCTCGTCCCCCCTCATCCCAACCCTTCTCCCACGAGGGGGAGAAGGGCTAATTCAATTTTGATATTGCTCCCCTCTCCCTTTATGGGAGAGGGGTTGGGGGTGAGGGTCTATCGACGGAACATATTCAGCATGCGCTGCGTGACCCAAAACCCTCCGGCAATGTTGATGGTGCCCACTAGAATGGCGATCGCCCCCAACACAGTCGTAGGTGATGTCAGTGGCCCTGAGATTTGCAGCATCCCGCCCAAAATGATGATGCCGCTAATGGCGTTGGTAACGCTCATAAGAGGGGTATGCAGGGCAGGTGCCACGTTCCAGATCACCTGCCAGCCCACAAAGCAGGCCAGCACAAACACAATAAAGTGAGACAGAAACGATTCCGGTGCGCCTAAGCCCATACCCAGCAGTGCTAAGCCCACGACGATCATCCACACCCAGCCGCTCGATTTTTTGGCAGGTTTGGCTTCAGCCGCTTCAGCCACTTTCGCTTGGGCAACGGGCGCAGTCGTTGCAGTTTGCGGTGGCGCAGCAGGTTTTGGCGCAGGCCAAGTGATCTTCCCGTCGTGGAGTACCAAAGCTCCGCGCACCACTTCATCGTCGTAGTTGATCGCGTAGTTTTCAGAACCGCCCATATCTTTGAGTAGGTGGCACAGGTTGGTGCCGTAAAGCTGACTGGCCTGGTTTGCCATACGGCTGGGTAAATCCGTCAGGCCAATTACCGCAACGTCGTGGTAGCGATAGATTTCACCAGGGCGCGTTACTTCACAGTTACCACCCTGCTCTGCTGCCATATCCACAATGACAGAACCCGCCTTCATGCTCTCTACCATCTCGCGGGTGATGAGCTTCGGCGCAGGCCGACCCGGGATCAGTGCCGTGGTCACAATAATGTCTACGTCTTTAGCTTGAGCCGCAAACAGCGCCATTTCTGCGGCAATAAATTCAGGACTCATTTCTTTGGCATAACCACCTGCCCCAGAACCATCTTCTTGAAAATTTAGCTCCAAGAACTCGGCACCCATGCTCTGCACCTGTTCTTTCACTACCGGACGGGTATCAAAAGCGCGAACGATCGCCCCCATACTTCGAGCCGCGCCAATGGCAGCTAACCCAGCCACGCCAGCCCCAATCACCATCACCTTCGCAGGCGGAACTTTACCAGCGGCGGTAATTTGCCCTGTAAAAAAGCGCCCAAACTGATGGGCGGCCTCAACAATGGCGCGGTAGCCTGCGAGGTTTGCCGTGGAGCTGAGGGCATCCATTTTCTGTGCCCGTGTGATGCGCGGGATGGAGTCCATCGCAATGACTGTGGCTTTACGAGCTGCAAGCTGGTCGAGCAACGCTGCGTTTTGGGCAGGCCAGATAAAGCTGATGAGGGTTTGATCTGCACGCAACAGCTCTGCTTCATGGATGCCCAGATCAGGGTGCTGCTGAGGGGCGCGGACTTTGAGGATTATGTCTGAGATCGCCCAAAGCTGCTTCACGTCATCACAGATATGACACCCGACTTGCTCATAGCTGGCATCCGAAAAATTGGCCTGGGCACCTGCATTGGGTTCTACCCACACTTCAAACCCCATCTTCTGAAGCACCAGAGCGGTCGCAGGGGTAGCAGCAACGCGCTGTTCGCCAGCATAAACTTCTTTGGGAATCCCTACCTTGAGCGACGTTTTTGCAATCTGCTCCAAAGGTTCATCAGCCTGTAGTGCTGGCTCAACGGCAATGGTCATGGGCGCTCCTTCAGCTCAACGATTCATTAAATAGGGCAATCATTAGGTCAATCAATGAGGCTAAAATCTTGTCCATTCTTGCCTAAAGAATTATTTTGCATCCTACGATGATCCCTTTAGGGCATTGGCGATTCGTAATTTGTCTTCATTGAATCGTGAACAATCATTGATTTTTTTGTCATTTTGATTTACCGATGCGGGGCGCTAATATAAGAAAGAACGCCAAAAATTGCGATGGCACTACGTCGAACGTTTCGTGAGCAGATAGAGAGTTTCCCTCCGTTATCCACGCTCACTCTCTGCCAAAGACGTATGGCCTATGCAGCCCAGCCTTGAGCGCGGGTTAACTTTGGCTAAATCTTTAAATTGAAGTTCAGGTATCTCCCCTATGGGTCTCCCAATTGTGGCCATTATTGGTCGTCCAAATGTCGGTAAATCTACCCTTGTCAATCGCTTAACGGGCATGATGGATGCCATTGTTCATGATGAACCTGGCGTGACCCGCGATCGCACTTACCGCCCCGCCTACTGGTGCGATCGCGAGTTTATGGTGGTAGACACCGGCGGTTTAGTGTTTGATGACGAAACTGAGTTTTTGCCGATGATTCGGCAGCAGGTGATGACGGCACTTGCTGAAGCCAGCGTTGCCATCATGGTGGTAGACGGTAGAGAAGGGCAGATGGACGCCGATGAAGAAATTGCCCAGTGGCTGCGGCTTCAAAAAGTTCCTGTCTTATTGGCGGTCAATAAATGTGAATCCCCTCAGTTGGGTCTATCCCAGGCAGCTCAGTTCTGGAACCTAGGGTTAGGCGAACCCTATGCGCTATCGGGCATCCACGGCAACGGTACGGGTGAGTTGCTAGACCAAATGTTGACCCTCTTACCAGAAAAGGGGACAGAGCCTGAGGTAGAAGAAATTAAGGTCGCCATTATTGGTCGCCCTAACGTGGGTAAATCCAGCCTTCTTAATGCCTTTGTTGGCGAAGAGCGCTCTATTGTTAGCCCCATTTCTGGCACCACGCGAGACACCATTGACATGGTGGTGGAGCGCGATGGTAAAACCTATCGCCTTATCGACACTGCTGGTATTCGCCGTAAAAAGAATGTGGAGTACGGCCCTGAGTTTTTTGGGATCAACCGAGCCTTCAAGGCCATCCGCCGCTGTGACGTGGTGCTGTTTGTGGTAGACGCGATCGATGGCGTCACCGAGCAAGAGCTAAAGCTGGCAGGACGCATTATTGAAGAGGGTCGCGCCTGTATTTTGGTGATCAATAAATGGGATGCCATTGAAAAAGACAACGACACGATTTATGAGTACGAGAAGCTGATCCGCGATCGCCTGAATTTCATGGACTGGGCGCAGATCATTTTTGTCAGTGCCGTTACGGGTCAGCGGGTCGCCAACATTTTGGCCTTAGTGGATGCCACTCACGAGCAGTATCAGCGCCGCGTCAGCACTTCTGTGGTTAATGAGGTGATTGAAGAGGCGTTGAGCTGGCACACGCCCCCTACCACTCGCCAAGGCAAGCAGGGCAAAATTTACTACGGCACTCAGGTCAGCACCAAGCCGCCGACTTTTGCGCTGTTTGTCAATAATCCTGCGGTCTTCAAAGATAACTACCGTCGCTATGTTGAGCGGCAGTTCCGTGAGGTGTTGGGCTTTGCAGGGACTCCTCTCAAGATTTTTTGGCGAGGTAAAAAAGTGAGAGAGGCTGAAAAAGGCGGTAGCCCGAATCGTGCCACTCGCGTTTAGGAATAGATTAGACTTCTTGCATCAATTCTAGCCCCCTCATCCCTTTCTTATAGCCAAACTTCTCCCACTAGGGGAGAAGGGCTAATCTGGCTCCCCTCTCCCATAAAGGGCGAGGGGCTGGGGGTGAGGGATATTTTGCCTTTAACGAAGTCCTGGATTGCTTCCCGCAGGGGTAGCCAGCGGTAGCTTAATCCCGATCGCGGGTTTTCATAAAGCGTTCCACATCGCGCTTATCCTGCTTTTCTTTCAAAGAATCACGCTTGTCGTGTACCTTTTTACCTCGTGCCAGGGCGATCGCCACCTTCACCCAGCCCCGCTTAAAGTACATCTTAAGGGGGATCACCGTCAGCCCCTTTTGCTCCGTTTGACCAATCAGCTTGCGAATTTCTTTGTCATGCAGCAATAGCTTGCGATTCCGCATCGGCTCATGGTTAAAAAACTGACCGACGGTATTTTGGGGCGAAATATGCACATTTAGCAAAAACGCCTCGCCCCCGCGAATGCGAACAAACCCATCCTTTAGATTTACCTTGCCTGCGCGCAGAGACTTCACTTCAGTCCCCGTTAGCTCAATGCCCGCTTCATAAACTTCCATGATCTCGTACTGGAAGCAGGCTTGGCGATTGTCTGTAATAATTTTTTGGGCATCACTCATAGATCTATTTTAGCCTGCGGATGCCATAACTCTTAACCTAGACCGCTCCAAATGCATAAAAATGAACAAAGTTGACCTGATAGCATAAAGACGAGCTATGTGAACAGCCTCTTTATCCTCAATACTGCGCTGAATGTCCACCACGCCTCTCTCTCGCAAGTCTTCTCCAGCAGCAGCCAATTCGTGGCTAAAACGCCTAGATGCGCTGATTGCGCTGGTAGCTTTGGCGAACTTTGGTCTAGTGCTGTTTGATGTCAGCTACATCCGATTTCGAGATTTATACTTTCGCTATTTGCCTCAGATCACCCAGCGCTATGACTGGATCAAGGGCATTGAACCCTACAGAGATACCGATCAATACCTTACAACCGTGGATCGGCTGCAAGGGTTGATTGCTCAGGAAGGATTCACCAGCCCACAGGTCAGTCAAACGCTGCTCGATCTCAAAGATCGCAGCACGAGCATGATCCAAGAAGATCCGTTTCGGGTGGCTAATAAATCAGGGAATCTCGAAAAGCTCAAAAACCGAATGCGACAGCACATGAAGCTGAAGTCTTCTAGAGAAGCATTTGGGGCTTTTTGGAGTCTTAAGCACCTTAACGCGCAAAATTGGCAGGCAGAACTGGCCTTTTTTAATAAAGATTTTCGGCCCTTAATGGCAGCAAACTACTATCGCCCCATTGATGAAAGCGGCGATTTTGTAGATCGCTTTTGGGTCATTGATATTGGCTTTGTCGGATTGTTTGCAGCAGATCTCTTGGTGCGCGTGTTGTGGATTCGTCAACGCCATCGCACTAGCTGGCGAGATGCGGTGTTATGGCGCTGGTATGACCTGTTGCTGCTGGCTCCCGCTTGGCGAATCGTCAGAATTATCCCCGTTGCCATTCGGCTGCATCAGGCCAAACTCATCAATCTGCAAAATATTCAAGATCAGGTGAATCGAAACCTTGCCGAAAATATTGCGGGAGAAGTGACGGAATTGGTCTTAATTCAGTCCTTTAGTATGGTACAGGGGAGCATTAAACAGGGTGCCCTACGCCAGTGGCTAAAGGCTTCTGCAACGGTCAATCCTACGGTGGTGGATATCAACGGCGTGGATGAACTGCGGGTGATTAGCCGTCGCCTCGTAGAGGTCGTTCAGGCTGTCTTGCCCAAAACCCAGCCAGATATCGAGGTTTTGGTGCGTCATGTGGTGCAGCAGGCGATCGCTCAGGTTCCCCTCTACCAAACTATTCAGGCACTCCCTGGCTTCAACGAGCTGGCGAGCGAAATTTCCAAGCAGATCACCCACCAGGCGCTACAAACCCTATCAGGGACGCTCACCAA
>JAGVDA010000466.1 GCA_020058975.1 Thermosynechococcus sp. WC_1
AAGCGATCATTGTTCAAAGCTCGAGTGATGTTGAGCATGGACTGATGAATTTAGATGGGCTTTAGAGATATTATCTCTTATAAAGCAACATGTCTATTAGTTTCTTCGTTAGAAAGGCTTTGTTTCTCTAGCAGTCGCTGCAAAAGTTTCCCTGCGTTCAGGGTCGTTTCTATCATGATGCTTTGAATTTCGGCTTCGCTGGGGGGCATGGGTTAAAAATAGGTTGAGTTTGTGCTGTGATTTTACTGTAAAGGAGAGCGACCCAATTTTCCCAATTGCACGGCTCTGGGAACTCAATTCTCTGAATCTCCTCGATTTGACACCTCGATTTGACATAAATGCGTCAATGTTCAGCCTTTTAGCTCGCTGATTCAGAATCGATGCCAAAAAGAGCGGTCATAAAACTGGAGCCGCCCGTAGCCAATAAACTGATCTCGCACTTTGTCTCCGGCTGGAGCCGTTGTTACGCCAAATAGATAAACGCCACCTGTCCGTGGGTTGCTGTAGGGTCGCAGCCCAATAGTCACAGTAGAGCCAGGGGAAATAGGCGGGTTAAATCTTAGTTCAAGGGTATCTGGCTTCGGGTTGATAGATTCAACGGCAGTGGTTTGAGTGCGATCGCCATTCAGGTAAGCATAGGTACGCCCCAAATTAAACTCGACTGCATCCAGCCCCTCTTCTTGTCGCAGCACCACCCGGCCGAGAGGTTCACTGGCGTCCTCCGGCACCTGGAGCGTAAACAAATAGGTTGCGCCCCAGGCATAGGCTTGGTTATCGGTAGTAGAGACTTTACCGAGGCGGGGTACCCCTGCAAACTGGACTGTACCGTCAGAGAATTGAACGGCGATCGCAGGGAGGCTCACCCAACCCATACCAAGCACCCCTGCGGCGATGGCTGTAATTCGCCATCGACCGCGATTTCGCACTATTTTTGGGGTCAAATTCAGCTTCATTAGAATTCCCCTTAAATGAGAAACCTATCTTAAACAGACTCGGAACTGCTGCCTTGGCTCAGCTCAGCTCGCAACGCTGCCAGTTGGGTCGTAAACTCCCGCAGCTCTCGCTCTAGCGTGGGGTCAATCGACGAAGTTGTCGAAGAAGGCGCGTAGCTGCCAGAAGGAGCAGCAGATGGGCTAGCGCTGTACTGCGTCACAACGCTATCGACAAACTTACGGGCTTCAACCTCTGCCACAGCACCCTTCTCTGCCAACGTCTCGGCAAAGGCATTGGGGTTTGCCTGCATCTGCGCTAAATTTTCTTCACGCTTGAGCGGATCTTGAATTGATTCCACCAGCGAAGTGGAGGCTCCCAACGTAATCCGAAAGCCTTTCTTCAACAAATCAATTGCCGTATCTGAATTCATCGCAGCATCCTCACTAACCCTGATACCCTTAGGTTAATCATTTTCCATATCCTCTAACAACTCCATGCGCGATCTCCATGTTTCGTGGGATGACTATCACCACGCCATTGAAGCTTTAGCCATTGCTGTTCACCAGTCTGACTGGCAATTTAATCAAATTGTGTGTCTTGCCAAAGGCGGTCTGCGAATCGGAGATACATTTTCTAGGCTCTTTGATCTACCCCTCGCCATTTTGTCTGCGTCTTCCTATGGTGGGCTTAACAATCAGGTGCGCGGCTCTGTTACCTTTGGGCGCGACCTAACTATGACCACGCCTAATCTCGGCAATCGTGTGTTGGTAGTGGATGACCTTGTAGATTCTGGCATTACGCTGAAAAAGTCTTTGGTATGGCTCGATCGCAAATACGGGTTTTACATCGACGAAGTGCGCACGGCGGTGCTGTGGTACAAAGAAGGTTCTGAATTTGTACCCGATTACTATGTCGATTATCTGCCCGATAACCCTTGGATTCATCAGCCCTTTGAGAAATACGAACGGCTAACTCCTGCTGAGCTGGTGGCACACAAAGAGAAAGTGTAGAGGGAACAAATCGCCGCAAGCACATCTTTTTCACGGGTCTATCGCACTGGCAGAATGCTGCGTTAAAAAGGCGATCGCCGCTTCACACCACGTCAACCAGCCCATCTCATACTGGATTCCGCCACGAAGCGTGAGATAGCGAAACAGATCTTTCTCTGGTAACTGTTCAGGATTTGCAAAAGCATTCTGCTCAATCTGGTGATACACCGCGATGCGCTCTTGGTGCATCGCTTGGTGATGCTGGAGTTCCATCAAAATCGTTTCCCTCGGCACCACAAAGCCTGCAAACATCTTCACCTGTAGGTCATCCCGTAGGGGTGCCATCTCGCAAGGCGTTTCAATCCATGTCTGCAAGAAGGCTTCGCCCTCTGCCGTGACCGCAAAAACGTTCTTGCCGGGGCGACTCTCCTGGGCGATCGCCTCACTGTGGACAAGCCCCTGCTCCTCCAGTTTTTTAAGCTCTCGATAAATCTGCTGAAAACTCGCCTGCCAGAAAAAGCCCACCGATCCTTCAAATCGCTTTCTGAGGTCATACCCGCAGTAGGGACGATCCATCAGCGTTGCCAAAATTGCATGCGCTAGCGCCATGACACACCTGATAAATAAGTTGACTAATCAATTAGTTGAATATAAGATGCGATATATAGTCAACTAATTGATTATCTGTCGTTCGTGGAGAAATGACCATGATGAGATCTTCTATGTATCAAATTCAACTGCCAGAGCACCCTAACGCAATCATGTTTGTAAATGGCACCATTGCCCGAGATCGTGCAGGCTTTTTTTGGCTTTGGCGTAGTTTAAATAGTGTGCGTCAGTCTACTGCTAAAGCGTTAGGCTGTCTTCAGGTCAAAGCAGGCATTTGCGGCCCTCAAGAAATTGTCATGGTTAGCTATTGGGAATCTGAACAGCATTTGATGGATTTTTTTCGAGGTGAAGCCCATCGGCAAATGATGAAATTTGCCTCCCGCCATCCCAACAGTCTTTGCCTTTATAACGAAATCTACCATCCTTCAAAAAGTGGAAAATATAGCCATGAACCCCAAGGAATGGCGCTTGTTTATGGGGTCTAAGGATAAACTGGAAAAGCTGAGTCAGCTAAGTTTCTAGTCAAGCGAATGCTTTCTAGGAACAAAAAATTGAATGCAGTGAATCGGAGGACACCATGAATCAGGAACCCCTGTCGGCACACTCTATTCCCGCACAAATGGGCAAAACGATATACCCACAGCCCTATGCTGCCTCTGTAAAAGGGCGATTAAAACGCAAGTTAGGCGATCACTTTGGTTTAACGAACTTTGGAGTCAATTTAACCCATCTTTTGCCAGGTGCAGCATCTGCCCTTGCCCATAGTCACTCAAAGCAAGATGAATTTATCTATGTGCTAGAAGGCACCCCAACGCTGATACTGGGCACAGAAGAATAGACATGTTGCTTTATAAGAGATAATATCTCTAAAGCCCATCTAAATTCATCAGTCCATGCTCAACATCACTCGAGCTTTGAACAATGATCGCTTG
>JAGVDA010000105.1 GCA_020058975.1 Thermosynechococcus sp. WC_1
ATTTGCATGCACAGGAAGATATTGTAGCGCCAACCCGTCCCTGCGATCGCAACCTATGTGACAAATTACAAAGGGACTGTTGCCGACAATACCATTTTAGGCAGGGTTCCATTGAAGCTATCGCTGCACTGCCATTCCCCGATGGGTTTTCGTTTGGGTAGAGACTAAGCAGGGTACACTGAAGGGACTAATCCATTCAATTTTGCATAGACTGTGACTTCCAGCCTACGTTCAACCGCCGCTCCAGTTCAGTATTGGCCGGGACTGATTGAAGCCTATCGACGTTACCTGCCCGTTTCTGACAGTACGCCCATTGTCACACTCCATGAAGGCAACACGCCGCTGATTCCGGCTCCGGCGATCGCCAGCCGTATTGGTCGTGAGGTCAAGGTCTACCTTAAATATGACGGACTCAACCCAACGGGCAGCTTTAAAGATCGTGGCATGACCCTCGCCGTCACCAAAGCCAAAGAGGAAGGTTCCAAAGCCGTTATTTGCGCCAGCACAGGCAATACCTCTGCTGCCGCTGCTGCCTACGCCCTTCGGGGCGGGCTTAAAGCCTTCGTCATTATTCCAGATGGCTATGTGGCCCAGGGTAAGCTTGCCCAAGCGTTACTCTATGGCGCTGAAGTAATCTCCATTCAGGGCAATTTTGACAGCGCCCTCAGAATTGTGCGGGAGATGGCGGAAACGCATCCTGTGACGCTGGTGAATTCCGTTAATCCTTATCGACTAGAAGGCCAAAAGACAGCCGCTTTTGAGGTTGTTGATGCGCTGGGTGACGCCCCCGATTGGCTGTGCATCCCCGTGGGCAACGCGGGTAGTATTACCGCCTATTGGATGGGTTTTTGTCAGTATCACCAAGAAAACCGATGCCAGAGGCTCCCCCACATGATGGGTTTCCAGGCGGCGGGTTCGGCTCCTATGGTTTTGGGACATCCCGTTGAGCATCCCGAAACCTTGGCAACTGCGATTCGCATTGGCAACCCTGCTAATCAAGAAAAGGCGATCGCCGTTCAGCACGCCAGCCAAGGCGCTTTTAATGCTGTCACGGACGACGAAATTTTAGAGGCCTACAGAATTTTAGCCGCAGAAGAAGGCATCTTTTGTGAACCTGCTAGCGCGGCCTCCGTCGCGGGGCTGCTAAAGCTCAAAGATAAGGTACCTGCTGGTGGAACCGTTGTTTGCGTTTTGACGGGCAATGGTCTAAAGGATCCTGACATAGCCCTAAGTCAAAAGTCAGATCGGTATTACCAAGGTGTAACACCAACCTTAGACTCTGTTGCCGCCGCCATGGGGTTTTGAGCATTGCGTTTGGGTGATTCTGGCAAACAACCTACCGCTAGACCTACCGCTAGCTTCGACTCCCTTCGACAGGCTTAGGACAAGCCGCTCAGCCAGCTAAAGACTAGAGATTGTGCCCTGCCGTGTCCTGAGCCTGTCGTTGGCGTAGCCTCGCCTGTGGCGATAGGGAGCGGAGTCGAAGGGTACAATCTCGGATGGGACAAACTTTTCTGAAAATTGCCTTGCCGAAAGAAACAAATTCCACCAAAGGAACTTGAGCGATTAAAATCTCAGAAATTCAGGAGTGCTTTCATTCCGTAAATTCAGACATTGCAAATCACTCACCTTCCTAAAAATGAATTTTCTAGAGAATCATGATTTTCCTGAAAATATGGGTCTTTTTGCTAGGACTATCCCAAATTATCAATCTATGTTTATAATGCTAAGTGGGCTATCGATCCCCCCGTATAGCTCGGTCAAGTCCTCGAAACGGCAACTTGTCTTGAAAAAGCAAGGCGCAAATTAGTAGACCTAATCCTTTGTCTTTAGGCATTGAGGGAAGGACGCTACTGATACCGAAAGGACTTTCTTTCAGAACTTGACCCGATGGCTGAAAGTATTGGTGCTGCGATTTTCTCTCCAAGCTTCGCTGAATCTTAATTGATTCAATGCTGCACCTTAAAGTAAGTCAACTTCAATATATCCTGATGGGTAAATCAAGAATTATTCTATTCATCCATACACATATTTATTGTCTATAGTAAAGCCGTTTCTTGAAGTACACGCTTTCCTTCAGTCTGTAGATATTTAAAGAATGTCTGAGCGACCACCGAGAGATGTTTTCCCTTAGGGTGAACAATATGCCAATGCCTTGGAATCGGGAACCCTTCAACATTTAGGATTGCAATTTGTCCTGTCTGACCTTCTAATGCCATACAGTGCCGCGATAGCACTGAAATACCCAGACCACCAGCCACAGCCTGTTTAATGGCTTCATTGCTGCCCAGCTCTAAGCGAACCCGGATACTGATATTGTGCGCGTCAAAAAGCTGCTCCACAGCCTGTCGTGTCCCAGATCCTGGCTCTCGCATAATGAAAGATTCATTGTTCAGGCGCTCTAACGGAATATCCCCCGTTCCAGCCAGAGGATGATGACGTGACGCAATGACCACCAGCGGATTCTCTAAAAATGGCTGGCTGAAGACATCCATCATTTCAGGAACCTGACTGGGGATATAAAGGTCATCCAGGTTTTCTTTGAGGCGTTCTAAGATGTTCTCGTGATTGGTCACAATTAGCGCCACGTCTATGCCAGGGTACTGCTGACAAAAAGGCCCCAACAGCCTAGGAATGACATACTTAGCAGTGGTAACAACGGAGAGCCTAAGCTGACCTTGCTGGAGTCCCTGAAGGTCTGAGACGGTCATCTCAAACTGGTCTAGCCGCTCAAAAATATCTTGACAGGTACTCAATAACGCTCGACCTGCTTCTGTAAGGTAGAGGCGCTTGCCTACCTGCTCAAACAGCGGCAGCCCCACTGCTTTGGTCAACTGCTTCATCTGGATAGAAACGGTTGGTTGGGTTAAAAACAGCTCTTCTGCCGCTCTTGTAAAGCTACCTCGCCGTGCGGTCACTTCAAAGACCTTGAGCTGGTGAAAGGTTACTTGTTTCACTACAACCATTCCTGACTGCGGATATCTATTGATAAAAATCTAGCACGGCAAGAATAAACGCTAGCTTTTATCTATGGAGATTGGGGCTATGGAGATTGAGTAGGCGCATGAGCCGCTGCTCCGACATGGACGGTCTTAACCCAGTTGAATCGCTTGGCACGAATGGACATCCGAGCTGTGACACTCGCCACCACCACCAGCCAGTGAGACATATATACCGTTCCGAGGATGGAGCCAAACGTGATTTGAGCGAGGTTAAGGGGCTTATTCTGAACCTTGCCAATGCGATTGAGCGCAGCAAACATGCCTACGAAAGAAAGGCTTGTGGTTAAGAGTGAGAGCGGCAGCAAGACGGGCGGCTGAGCATACCAAGCCGCGAGCAGTGTATCTGGAATGACAGCGGTCGGCAAAATGTACTGGATCAGCCAAAAAATGACGAGATCTAGGGTTTTGCGAAAACCCATGCGGTTGTTGAGGATTAGCGGCCAGTAGTCTAAATAGCGTTGATAGCCGCCCTCTGCCCAGCGATTGCGCTGGTGCCATAGGCCAAGGGTGCGCGTAACGCCTTCTTCTTGCACAAAAGGCGAGATGACGGAGGCGATGTTCCAGCCGTCTAGGTGAAGCCGAAACGTTAAGTCGAGGTCGTCTGTAATGGTGTCTTCGTTCCAGCCACCACAGCGCTCTAAGGCCGTGCGACGCACAAATTGTCCATTGCCGCGCAGTTCCCCAATGCCACCAAAGGCGTTTCTGCGCTCATGCAAAAAGGAATCGAACATCATTTCTATGCTTTGGCCTTTGGTCCAAAAGTTGACCTCGGCGTTGGCGATCGCCTTGCGCACCTGCACCGCGCCCACCTCGACTGGCTCAAAGTAGGGCAGCACCGCTCGCAGTAAATTATCTGCAACTTGTGCGTCCGCATCAAAGACGCCAATAAAGTCGCCCTTTAGCAGCGGCAAAACCTGATTGAGCGCACCCGACTTGCCCCCCTTAGCCTCTGCGCCTCGCCGCAGCCAGTGAAAGTTTGGGTAGCGCTGGGGTAGCTCAGCAAGTAATAGGGGAGTGCGATCGCCGCTGTTGTCATCCACCACCCACAGTTCGTAGCGTGACGCTGGGTAATCAAGGGTACAGAGCTTTTCAACCAAGGATGTAATAACGGCTTCTTCATCCTTAGCCGCCACCACCAACGAGATAAACGGATACGATTCTGGTGGGGAATCTCGGGAAATAGGGTCTGGAATCGAGGCTGGACGGGTGCCGAGCAGCCTGAGGAGATGAATGCCCATCATCATCGTGAGGCCAATGGGAACCCAGAACCCTCTGGAACTTTGATGAAGTGCAAAGACGCTTGCCCACACCGCCACCAATAGCAAAGCCGCTTTACGCCGCCGACCTTCACTTTTCGGATAATCCTGAAGCCAATCAGGGTCACTCGGCCACACACCTTCTTCAGAAACCTTCAGCACGAAATAAACCTCTGCCCTTCAGGAATAATGCTTTGGCAAGCCGTCACTCATCGCATTGACGGGATTGACGGCAGTTTGCACCCATCCACTCAATGACTCCTCCTACAACGTTTTATACCCAAGCCAGTCACAAGAATGACAGGATTAGAAAGATTAAGGGAAAAATTTAAACAGCGGGTCAGTCTCTTAATCGTTCGAGTCGTTTTGGCAGGCAAAATGGGTTCAATGGTCATAGGG
>JAGVDA010000518.1 GCA_020058975.1 Thermosynechococcus sp. WC_1
AATCCATCAGTGATCAGAAAAACCCAAGGGCGATAATAGGAAATTCCATTGCTTCGATACTGTTCTTTCCGCTGCTGGAGAAGGCTAAGGGCTGTTTCAATAGCAGAGCCAGTCGGAGTGTCTCCTGTCGTTTCTAGCACTGGAGGATAAAAATCTTCGGCTGTCTGAAATTCATTGATCACTTGCACTGGACCAAACGTGACGATACAAACCTCTACTCGTTTAGCTGCCAAACCATCGGAAACAAGTTCATCCTTAAAGGTTGCCAAACCACGATTAAGTTCCATTATTGGATCCCCTTGCATAGAACCCGAAGTATCTAATAACAAAATGCAGGGGCATCTGGGTTCGGGGTTTTCTGCAAATTCAGCACCACCGAACGGGATCTGTTGCAAGTCATAAACAGCATCGTCGTACATAGTAGCGATTACCTTGCAAGAAATAAATAACAGAACGGGAAATTCATAAGGTATTCAGAGAAGGGTACCCAAGCAGCTCGTTGAAACAGACACATTAATTTATCCGTCGTTTATTTCATCTACCCATTCTCCATTGGCAATCCATTTTCCCCCATACTGCTCAACCTTTTGCGGCATCATAAAATAAGTCCAAGCTAAACCTAGCGATCGCCCTTCCGCCTCAAACACCTCAACTTCTCTGCGCTGATACTCATTTTGAGCTTCAGCGCGATGGGGCTGATAGTCTTCTAGCCCGTCTAAGGCTGCCAAAATGCTTTCGTCCGCCAGCTCTAGTAAATAGCCTTTGACCCACATTTCGCCCAAGGTCATACCAGGGTAGCCCAGCGAGAGTTCAAAGAGTTTGCCCTGCACTTGGGCGACTAGAGGAGAGGTTAGGGTGCGATCGCCCCCACAATAACGCTCAAAGTTGACCTGTCCAGGCTTCAGCGTTCCGTAGACAAACACCCTTAGCATGTTTAGTCGTCAGCCTTTACCGCATCTAATAATTCGAGGGTAGACACATTGCGGATATCAAACGTAATGACATCGGGATGATCGGGAAGCCTCAGTTCCCCTAACCCAATCCAGCCTTGATGCTGCAAAACGTACTCTTCGCGATGAATAAATGCCTGACTATGGTCTTTTGCCACAATAAACGTACCGTTTGTACTTTGGTCAATCAGCACAAACTTTCCCTTGCGAAAAATAATTTGCACATGGTGACGAGACGTATAGTCATCACAAATTGACAGATCGTTCTCTGAATTGCGCCCAATCGTAAAACCGCTTTGCTCTGGTCTAAGCTGTACCACCTGATCATGATGCTTGAGTTGAAGAACGCTTGTAAACACCGCCGTGTTTGGAATATAGGTTCTAGCGGTTGTTAATTCCCGTCGCTCCCAAATAATTTGATGGACGCTAATGCGCCCTGTCTTGCCAGGGCTGGGGATGCGCTCCATCGGTCGCGTTTGCATCTGAAGCGGAACCGAGAGCGCCTGCACCGTTTCTTGGCTGGTCAAAATTTGACCTGATTGCGCAAAGGCCACGATTCGCGCAGCAGCGTTGACCGTGCCGCCAAAGATGTCATCGTTTTCTGTGATAACGGAGCCAAAGTTTAGCCCAATTCTTAACCCCAACTGAAGATCGTTCGTGGCGGCGTACTGCGTGATGTTTTCTTGCATTTTGCAAGCCGCCCACACGGTCTTGTCAACCTGAGGGAAAATCGCCATAATCTCATCCCCAATCACTTTAATGACCTGACCCTCGTGCTGCTGCACAATCTCAGTCAGGCGCGTTAAGCAATTTTCGATGATGGTTTTAGCGGCTTCATCCCCCAGCACTTCGTAGAGTCTGGAACTACGACTAATGTCGGCAAACAGAACGGTTTGAAACAAACTCATAGCCAGGTCACGCACGAAAGCTGGCAGCTACTAGCGCTCAACGCCCCACAGCAACCAGACGTAATCTGTTGACGACGGCTGCAAATGGGGTCAATCTTTGGCTTCATTTTAAGGAAAGGCACAAGTTTATAGGTGAATCATCCAAGATTTAAAGGAAAGATTCGTCACCGATAGCCTCTAAAACAATAGCCTATTCACCCTGCCTGTGTCAGTAGATTAGGGTCAGTAGATTAGGCCGTTTTAGAACGCTTTTGTAAGGTCTTGAAAGACCTGCTTAACCATGGAGAGAGCCTCTTCCACTTCTTCCTCGCTTACAATCAATGGTGGCACAAAGCGTACAACTTTTGGCCCCGCTGGCACCAGCAACAGTCCTTTATCCATCGCCGCTTTGACCACTTCTGGGGCGGTTAGGGCCACATCGGCGCTAATCTCCATGCCGTTAATAAGTCCCCAACCGCGCACATCGGTGATGAAGGACGGGTACTGATACGCGATTGCCCTCAACCCTTCTCTCAACTGTTCGCCGCGCGCCCGCACGTTTGCCAGCAGATTTTCTTGGGTGAGAGTTTGGCACACAGCCAACGCTGCTGCACAGGCAAAGGGGTTGCCACCAAAGGTGCTGGCATGGTCGCCAGGGGTAAATACGTTGCAAAATGCTTTGCACAGCATTGCCCCAATCGGGATGCCGCCCGCTAAGCCTTTTGCTGACGTAAAAATATCGGGTTCAATGCCTAAGTTTTCGTAGCCCCAGAGCTGACCGCTACGACCAATCCCAACCTGCACTTCATCGAGCATTAGCAAAATGCCCTTGTCATTACAGAGCTGACGCACCTTCTGGAAGTAGCTCACCTCTCCAGGCCGCACGCCGCCTTCGCCTTGCAGTGGCTCTAGCAAAATGGCGGCAACCTGACGCTCGGAGGCATCGAGTTGGGCGATCGCCGTCTCTAATGCCGCAATATCGTTATAGGGCACATAGTGAAACCCAGGCACGAGAGGCGAGAAATTTTGCTGATACTTCGGCTGCGCTGTGGCAGTCACCGTAGCCAGGGTACGACCGTGGAAGCTGGCGTTTGCCGTAATAATGACGGGGTTGTGAATACCCAAAACCGTATGGGCGTACTTACGCGCCAACTTAATGGCACCTTCGTTGGCCTCAGCGCCAGAGTTACAGAAAAACGCAAAATCTGCACAGGAGTTTTGGGTGAGCCACTGGGCGAGATCTCCCTGTTGCGGTATGTAGTAAAGATTTGAGACGTGATGAAGCGTCTGAATTTGTTTCGTCACCGCATCTACAAGCGCCGGATGGGCGTGACCCAAGGTGCAGGTGGCAATACCCGCTACAAAGTCAAGGTAGCTATTGCCGTCTGTATCCCAAAGGCGGCATCCTTCTCCACGGGCGATCGCCAACGGAAACCGACCGTAGGTGGGCATAACGCAGCGGTCAAAAGCAGCAGCATCAAAGCCTGGATTGGATGATAGAGCCGCAGCGGGAGAGAGGGTTTCAAGACTCACAATACTATCCTCGACTGAAATAATGGCGATGTACTTCGGATTGTATTATGTATGTAATACAACTTGCAAGGCAAACTTTTCCTGATCTTGACACTTTTTTTGAAGATCTCAACAGGGAAATCTCAGGAAAGAGAGGGCGATTACCCCCCAAACTGCAACAAAATATAGGTTTAATGATCTCGATCACATCATTTAAGAATAGAAATGATAATCTAATAGCATCTAAAAAGTGATTAAATTTGGACTCGCTGTATGCGTTACCTTAATTCTTTATTTGCGGCAGGTTCGGGTTTTGCTGTTGCAACCACCCTCCTAATGTCTTTTCAGGCTGTGGCGGTTGCCACTCCTGCTGAAATCAAAGGAACTCAAATTGCCGCTGTAGAACGAGAGTCTCAACCTACAGCAGTATCTCCTGATCAAACCAAAGTCGTTTGCAGCCGCAATAAGCCACTGTCTTTGAATGCCGAAGGGGTCAAGGTTGCCTCAGGTATTGCCCCTCAAAGTGCCGATTGGGGTCCTAACGTGATTCGGCTTTTTTGTCGAGATGTACGCATCAACACAATTGTGGTTCGTGATTATTGTGCAGTGATTCGTAACTAGCTTTTTGTCAGGCTTTCAAGTGGTCACGCCTAAACAGCACTTTCCACAAGTTTATTAAAGACCCACCGCTTAGCCATGAACGCATCCTCTCGCCTAACCGCCCTTTTATTGGGAACAACCGTAATGGTGGCTCAGCCTTTCCATTGGGAAAAGGCCGTAGCAGGAGTTTCTATTGGCAAACTTGCGCCTGAAGTGACCGTTTTTATTCAGGGGGTTAATAACCCTGACAATTTTGGCTCTGGCGTGGTGATTGGCCGCACTGGCAAAAACTATCTCGTTTTAACCGCAGCCCATGTCGTTGCAGCGGCAGATCGATACACCATTCAGGCCAATGACGGCGTACAGTATACGCTACAAAACATTAGAAGGCTCCCTAATGTGGATATGGCGGTCGTTCAGTTTGAAAGCAGCAGCAGCTATACCGTTGCTCAGATGGGCAACTCCGATGACGTTAGCTTAACGACGGGTGTGTATGTAGCTGGGTATCCCAAGCCAGGGCAAAACATTAGAGTACCTGTGCTAACTATTACAAATGGCGAAATTGCCCAAGTGCTTCCAGCCAATGCTTCGGTGGATGGTTATGGGTTTGCCTACACAAACTCTACCCGCGCTGGTATGAGTGGTGGGCCTGTATTTAACAGCCTTGGAGAAGTAATCGCCATTCATGGACGGAAAGAAGGCGAAGCTGGTGGGGGTGCAACCAATGGCGCTTGGCTGAATCTTGGCATTCCCATCAATCGCTATAAAGGTGCGGGCGCAGGCGGCACTCAAATTGCAGCAGTATCTAAGGTTGATCTTCAGCAAAAGGCACGGGAAGCTGCCCAGCGCCAAGCCCAAGAGCAGGCACAGGCGCAAAGACAAGCCCAAGAGCAGGCACAGCGAGCTGCCTTAGAGTCAGAACGTCAAGCAAAAGAACTGGCACAAAAACAAGCGCAGGAGCGAGCCGCTGCTGCACGAGACGCGCAGCAGCGGCAGGCGCAAGAACAGGCTCAACGGCAGGCGGCGGAGGCGCAGCGGCAAGCTCAAGCGCAACAGCAAGCTGCCGCTGCCTTGGCGGCGCAGCAGCGGCAGACTAAGGAACAGGCTCAGCAAAAAGCGGCGGCAGCAGCCCTAGAAGCGCAGCGCCAAGCGCAGCAGGCGAATATTCAGGCGCAGCAGGCTAATGCCCAGCGGCAAGCTCAAATTGCTGCTTCTGCAAAGAATCTTTTGGCGAGTGCGTCACCCTTTGCGGCCTCAGCTCTACCACCACGGACTTCGACCATATCTTCTACCCGTGAGGTTTGTAAAGACGTTCGTATTAATACGATTGTGGTTAAGCGCTGTAGTACTGAAGTGGTTAATCAAATTCAGGAGTCAGCCTCTGCACCCTTGTCTAATAGCTCAGGAACTGCGGTTAATAATGGAAATGCGCGTGCGGCAGGTGGCAACTATCAAGCTGCTGTAGATGAATATACCGCTGCAATTCAAGCTAATTCTGGCCTTGCGATCGCATTTTTTAATCGCGGTTTAGCGCACTATAATCTGGGCAAAAAAGATCGGGCGATCGCAGATTTTTCTAAAGCCGCAGATCTGTTTAGGTCGCAAGGAGACTTCCAAAAACTTCAAAAAACACAGGACATTTTACAGGCGCTGACGCAATCTAATTCTTAGCAAATGCCTAGCGCTGAGGATGATGGGTTAAACAACGTGTGCGATGAATGTATCTTCAAACTTTTGTAATAGATGATCGGTTTTAAATTAAGTATTCCCATACTAGAGACATAAGCACTGGTTTTAATTCCGTATAGCTTATCTATAAAATATGCATTTACACGGTTTGACGATTGGGATTGTATTGTGCGGTAGTTTACTGACGTTTGCGTGTCGATCCATTTCAGCGACAGCACCCGATCGCATTAAAGCAAGCAATCCCATAGCGCCGCCACCTTCACTTCACAGTTTTGCGCTCACTCAGAACAAAATTCAGCTTTTACAGCGTCACGCTCGTGCCATTACGGTCAAAGTTATTGCTGGCGACGACTGGGGTTCTGGCATCTTAATTCGGCAGCAGGGACAGCGCTATACCGTTTTAACCAACGAGCATGTTTTGTGGATAGGCGATCGCTACACGGTTCAAACCTATGACGGAAAGCAGCACCTCGCACAACGACAATCTTCAGGCAAGTTTGGTAAGAATGATTTGGGTCTACTGGAATTTAGTAGTACCCCATCCACAAACTATCCAGTTGCAGCGATCGGCTGCTCCCTAGAACTTTCAGCGGGTACCCCTGTTTACGCTGCAGGGTTTCCGCTGCCGCTTATGGAGTCTTCGTCCAAAGGATTCAAGTTTACAACGGGGGCAATCTCACTCATTGCCTCTAAAGCCTTAGAGGGCGGCTATCAGGTGGGTTACTCTAACGATATTGAAAAAGGCATGAGCGGTGGGCCTGTGCTGAATGTAAAGGGTGAAGTGATTGCCGTTAACGGTATGCATCAAGAGCCATTATGGGGAGACCCATATATTTACCAAGATGGTTCTAAACCAAAGTCAAGCTTGTTTTCGATGTTTTCGCGCTCAAGCTGGGCCATCCCGATGGAAACTGCTTTGCGAACGAAAGCCTTAACCGCAGCGCATTTTTCCCGTCAATGTCCCACTTCTAACCCTATTAAGCAGGCTCAAGGCTAAAGTCTCCCCTCACTTTTCTCGTTAAAGAGAGCAAGGGGAGATAAAACTGATGCAAGAAGCCTAGGCTATGGTTTTCTCTTGCAGTTTACCAAAGTGGTTCTCCGCCACCGCCATTACTGGGGGCAGGAGCTGCTTGCTGAGAGGATCCGCCGCCGCCACTGCCGTTACCCCAGAGTGGTTCTTGGGGTGCAGCGGCTGGAGGAGGTGGATCTTGTGCAACTGAAGAAGACCCAGAGTTCCAATTATTGGCTGGCGGTGGCGCAGAACTTCCGCCTTGCCCCTCTGTCCCGCCTGAAGAACCGCCGCCAGACTGATAGCCAGAGCCACTGCCACTGCCAGAACCAGAGTAAGCTGGCGCTGCTGCCGCCTCTTCCCGTTGGCGCTGCCGCTCAGCGGCTGCGGCTGCGGCAGCTTGTTTTTGAATTTCTGCGTCAAGTTCTTTAGACTTTTTGAGGTAAGCCTGCTTCTGCGTTTGTCGTTGTGGGTCGCTCAAAGAGGTATTAGGTATTTTATCTAGGCGCTGAGTGGCCTGCTGGAGCTTTGCTCGATTGTCCGTTAGAGCGGCGAGAGACTCGGGCGCTTTCTTTTGGCTCAACACTTTATTGGCGATGGCACCAGCCTGCTGAAGATCTTGCTGCGCCTTGGTTTCAAGGCTAATTTTCTCTTGTAAATTTTTGAGCTGCTTTTGATAGTTGGGCAGTAGCTTTTGAGCGTCGCTATAGCTATCCACCGTCTTGGGTACAGCGCTAAGCTGCTGTACTGACTGTTGGAGCTGAGTTTGAGCGCCCTTGAGATCGTTC
>JAGVDA010000573.1 GCA_020058975.1 Thermosynechococcus sp. WC_1
CGACAATTTCAACCCGTAGCCCCAGCCGCTGGGCGATCGCCAAAGCATTAGAGCGCCCAGGTATACCCCACAGCAGTCGATAGGTGGGCGCTAGGGTTTCGTCATTAAATTCAACGGATGCGTTTTCAAAGCGCGGGTCTTGATACTTGAGGGTTTTGAGTTCCCCAAAGTGGGTGGTGGCAATGGTGAGCTGGGCGTGGTCGGCGAGATAACGCAGGAGGGCGATCGCCAAGGCCGTCCCCTCAGATGGGTCTGTGCCAGCACCTACTTCATCTAGTAGCACCAGAGAACTGGGGGTGAGCGTTTCGACCATCGCCTGAATTCGGCGAATATGACCTGAAAAAGTAGAGAGGTTTTGCTGGAGCGACTGTTCATCCCCAATGTCTGCCAAGACCTGATCAAACCAAGGCAGCTCTACGGGTTCTTGGGCTGGCACAAATAGACCCGCCTTTGCCATCAGCACCGCCAACCCCAAATTTTTGAGCGTCACAGTTTTGCCGCCCGTATTGGGGCCGGTAATGGCAACCACAATGGTTTCGGGGCGAATCACCACGTCAATGGGCATCACGTCTGCACCCTGCTCATGTTTTTGCTGCCACAGCAGCAAAGGGTGGTAGAGCCGCCGCAAAACAATAGGCTGATGGGTGCGATCAATAAAGATGGGTGGGTTGCCGTTGATCCATAGGCTGTAGCGCGCACGGGCAACGGCTAAGTCAAGCTGGGTCACAATATCCAGCAGAAGCTCCAGCTCTGGTAGTACCGCCGCGATTTTCCCTGTCAATGCCTGCCGGATCCGTTCGGACTCAACCTGCTCTTGACGTATAAGCTGACGCAGTTGGTTATTGAGGCTCACCGTAGACTGCGGTTCTATATATAAGGTCACGCCACTGGCAGAAGAATCGTGGACAATGCCTGGAATCGCGTCTTTTTGAGCCGCCTTTACGGGCACCACAAAGCGGTCAGAGCGTTGGGTAATCAAAATCTCCTGAAGGGCACCTGCTTTACGTTGCAAAATGCTTTGCAGAATTTTTTGCACCTGCTGGCGACCGTGACGGCTGCGATCACGGATTTCAGCAATTTTCTCACTGGCACGATCTTCCACGTCGCCCTGGTCATCAATGCAGTGATGAATCTCTTGCTCTAGCTCTGGAAACGTCCGCAGAGCAGACACCAGGTCATTAATAGAAATCAGCTCTGGAAATCGATCGACGATGCGGCGGATCTGACGCGCTGCCGATAGGGTTGTGGCAATGCTCAAAAGCTCTATACCGCTCAAAATGCCGCGCCGACCTGCCCGTTCTAACGCTGCGCTGATATCCTGAACGCCATCAAAGCTTAAGCTCCCAGTGCGAGACTCTAGCTCAACCACCTCTTGCGTTTGCTGAAGCAGACGTTGGCTTTCTCTTAAAGACTGGGCTGGCGTGAGCTGCTGTGTAACTAGGCTACCCAGCTTGGTCATTGTAAAAGTCGATAAATGTTGGGTCAGTCGAGGCCAATCTAAGAGATCAAGGGTTTTTGCAGGCATTACAACAGCGCTTAATGGCTCGAAAGCATAAATATTTCAATACTCAAATCCTAACAAGCTCTGGGAATCTCGACCGCCCTTCAGCAGCCAGAAATCTCCCCCATACATTTATCTACGAGAATCAGCAAAACTAGTGAATATTTTTATAGTTGCCGCTGTGCTTAACAATTCGTTACCAGGGTATATTAGGCATATATTCCTACCGCAAGGAGCTGTACAGCGCCCTCTCAACCAGAATCTCTAAAGAATACAGCGATTTTATAGAGGGCACTCATAGCCGCAGCAATCGCAGCATACATCTGCAATTGTTAAGAATTGTTAAATATTGACCGTCTTTTAGACTTTCGCCCCATGGGGGTTTGGTAATGGTGGATCATTTTCCTTGGTTGACTGCGTTGATTGCAATTCCGGCGATCGCCGCCCTATTCGTTCCTGTTATTCCTGACCAAAACGGCAAAACGCTTCGTTGGTATGCCCTTGCCGTTGGGTTTTTAGTTTTTGCGCTGACCGTCTGGGCATTTTGGCAGCACTACGACTTCGCCACCCCCGGACTTCAGATGACCGAGCGGTATGCCTGGATTCCGCAGCTTGGCCTCAACTGGTCAGTCGCCGTAGACGGCCTTTCAATGCCCCTCATCGTCCTCACGGGCTTTATAAATACCCTAGCGATTTTTGCTGCCTGGAATGTGACCCACAAGCCCAGGCTTTTTTATGGGCTAATGCTGCTGCTCTACAGCGCCCAGATTGGGGTGTTTGCAGCTCAAGATATGCTCCTGTTCTTTACCCTCTGGGAGCTAGAGCTGGTTCCGGTTTACCTGCTGATTTCAATTTGGGGTGGACCTAACCGAGCCTATGCCGCCACCAAGTTTATTCTCTACACCGCTCTAGGCTCTATCTTCATCCTCGTCATGGGTCTGGCGATGGCTTTCTCTGGCGATGTGGTTTCCTTTGATATGGCGACCCTTGCCCAGAAGCATTATTCGTTGGCCTTTGAGATTGTGGGCTATATTGCTTTCCTCATTGCCTTTGGCGTTAAGCTCCCTATCTTTCCGTTTCATACCTGGCTTCCTGATGCCCACGGCGAAGCTTCTGCCCCTGTTTCGATGGTGTTGGCTGGGGTGCTGCTCAAAATGGGCGGCTATGGACTTATACGCATGAATGTGGAGATGTTCCCTAATGCTCACGTTTATCTTGCGCCTGCCTTAGCGGTTTTGGGTGTGGTCAATATTGTTTACGGGGCGCTCACGGCCTTTAGCCAAGGCAATCTAAAGCGCTGTCTAGCCTGTTCTTCAATTTCGCACATGGGCTTTGTGCTGATTGGCATTTCGGCACTGACAGAAGTGGGCTTTAGCGGTGCGGTACTGCAAATGCTCTCTCACGGTCTAATTGCGGCTGCGCTATTCTTCTTGGCTGGCGTGACTTACGAGCGCACTCATACGCTTCTGATTGACAAAATGGGCGGCATTGCTAAGGTTATGCCCATCGCCTTTGCCCTATTTACCGTGGGCACGATGGCATCGTTGGCGCTCCCTGGCATGAGCGGCTTTGTCAGCGAACTCACCATTTTCTTAGGGGTTGCCAGCAGTCCTGTGTATAGTGCGCCCTTTAAGATCATCATTACGCTGCTTGCCGCAGTGGGGCTAATTCTAACGCCTGTTTACCTGCTGTCGATGCTGCGCCGCGTATTTTATGGTGAGTCTTCAATGTCAGAACAGGCGATCGCCCCCCTTATGGATGCCAACTCCCGCGAAGTTTTCATTGCGGCTTGCCTCATTGCGCCGATTATTGCCATTGGGTTTTACCCTAAGCTGGCAACCCAAACCTATGATGCAACCACGGTTGCTGTGGCTTCGCAGCTTCAGGAGCCAATTACGCTGATGGCGCAGGTCAAGGGGAATACGGCGATCGCCCATGGTCTAGACAATCACTCCACGGCACTTTTGGGTGGCTATCGCCCACTGGTTTCGAGTGCGGCTACCACACCCATCATTCCCCGATAGGCAATTCTACCCTCATAATAAAAAGTGAGACTTTTACCCGAGTCTCACTCTTTTTATTTGATGACCCATGCCTTCATGATTGAGCCTGTGACTGTTTCAGAATCAACCCGTCCTTCTTATCTTCACGCGGCCTTACCCCGCCTTCACTGGCAGTGGCGTGGTTTTGACCTCTGCCACACGGTTTTAGGTGAGGGAAAGCCCTTACTTTTGATCCACGGGTTTGGCGCAACCTATGCCCACTGGCGCAACAATATTCCGGCCTTAGCAGACCAAGGGTATCGGGTCTATGCCATTGACCTACTGGGGTTTGGCGCATCTGAAAAGCCAGCCCTCGACTACTCTCTAGAGCTATGGCAAGAGATTATCCACGATTTTTGGCAAGATCAGATTCGTCAGCCGATGGTGGTGGTGGGTAATTCGATTGGGGCGTTGCTGAGCCTGATGGTTTTGGCAAAGTATCCTGAGATTGCCGCAGGGGGCATTTTGCTCAACGTGGCGGGGGGACTCAATCATCGTCCTGATGAGCTAAATCTGCCGCTGCGGATGGTAATGGGCTTATTTGCCAAACTGGTGCAAAGTCCGTTGATTGGGTCGGCACTGTTTAATCAAGTGCGTCAAAAAAAACGCATCCGCAATACGCTCAAGCAGGTTTACGGCAACCCCAGCGCCATTACC
>JAGVDA010000495.1 GCA_020058975.1 Thermosynechococcus sp. WC_1
GTATAAAGGCTTTGGTTTACCAATGACAACGCAGCCCTATATTTTTGCTGACTACGGGCAGGTATTTCGCAATGCGCCAACAGCAGCAGAACGTTCATCAGATGCGTTGGGTTCTGTGGGGTTAGGGGTACGTCATAGTTTTGGTGCAAATGTATTTCTTGGTTTAGAACTGGCTTTTCCCTTTGAGCGGACGGACGTCTCTTTTAACTCTGACCCTCGACTATTTTTTGTGATTACGGGTCTCTTTTAACGGGTTTCTCTTAACTTCTCTCTTTTAACTTTTCTCTTTTTAAAGGGTTTACTTATGGTCTGGCGGTCTTGCCTCTTTTTTCTGTCTTCTGTTGCGCCGATTCGTTTGGGTCAATCGACTGGCGTTTGTTCTTTGTGGACTCAGACTGGTTTAAGGAGGGCAACTGCCAAAAATCCTTCCCCCCGAAATTCATCAAGAATAATGCGCGGCCTGCTGTTGGGTATAACAGGTTCATTAGCATGGGCATTACGTGGAGCCGCACTCCCTCAAGATGGAAAGGTTTCATCGGGTCAGGTAGAGATTCAGCAGCCTAATACAGAAAGACTGAATATTGTGCAGACCTCTGAGCGCGCAGTTATTAATTGGAATAGCTTCAATATTGGAGCCTCAGAATGGGTTAATTTCCAGCAGCCCTCCGCCACTTCTGCCACCCTTAATCGGGTAACAGGCGGCTTTACGTCAGAAATTGCGGGGCGTTTGACGGCGAATGGGCAACTGTATTTAGTGAATCCCAACGGGATTTTATTTACGCCCACTGCCCAAATTAATGTAGGTAGTTTTCTTGCGACAACCCTAGACATTCAGAATACAGACTTTATGCAGGGGCAACTGCGGTTTCGGCAAACCCCAGGCATGTCTCTCTCTACGGTTGAGAATGAAGGTAATATTACCGTTGCAGAAGGTGGTTTTGCAGCATTGGTTGCACCAGGGGTAGCCAACCGAGGGGTGATTAATGCATATTTAGGGTCTGTCGTATTGGGTTCTGGGACGGAAGCGACGCTAGATTTTTATGGCGATGGACTGTTCTCATTTGCGGTTGATCCAACGCTGACTGGGCAAATTTTTGGCTCAAAAGGCCAACCGTTGAATGCTTTAGTCAGCAATAGCGGAAGCATTGCAGCAGACGGAGGGGTGGTTCGGCTAAGTGCCCAGGCAGGGGCATCGGTGGTGAATAACGTCATTAATATGGACGGGGTTATTCTGGCACGCACCGCTGAAAATCGACTGGGAACCGTTGTACTGTCTGGCGGAAATACTGGCACCGTGGCAGTGTCTGGGACGCTAGACGTGTCTGGACAAGCGGCTGGACAGATGGGAGGGACTATCAATGTACTGGGAAACCAAGTGAATTTGATAGGGCCGGCGCAGCTTTTGGCCTCTGGTGATAGTGGCGGCGGCACGGTATTAGTGGGTGGTGACTACCAAGGGAAAGGAAATATCCCCACAGCATTCAACACCACGGTAGGGGAAGGGGTTCAGATTAGATCAGATGCATTAACCCACGGCAACGGGGGCAAGGTGATTGTCTGGGCGAATGGCCTCACAAGCATGAATGGGTTAATTTCGGCACAGGGTGGGGCAACGGCAGGGAATGGCGGCTTTGTTGAAACGTCTGGTCAGTCTGGGTTAAGCATTGCGGGAACTGCATCCGTAAACGTGGGCGCGACTCACGGAGCGGCTGGTACCTGGCTGCTAGATCCAGATCGACTTTTTATAGATTCTGGCAGCAGCGCTAACCTTTTGCCAGGGCCATTAACAGGAGACTATTTTGTAGCCGCCAGTGTGGTGCAAAATGCCCTGAGTACGGGGAATGTAACGCTTGCTGCGAATGATCTTATTCAGGTAGACACCAGCATTGACAGCAGCACCCAACTCAACAGCAATACCCTCACCTTTGCAGATCAAAACCAAAACGGCAGCTTGACCGTTAATCTCAATGCGCCAATTTTGTTAGCTTCAACGCAGACTTTAAATGGTGAAGCTACTGTCGTTAACATCAACCAAGCGTTTCAGAATATTGTCCAAAATGGCGTAGATTTGGCAGCTTCAGGTGCTACGCTCAACGTCGCGAATGGGTCTTTTACAGGGACTGGCTCTGCGGTCGTTAATATCAACAAAAACCTGAGCATCCTTGGACAGGGGACTGGCAACACCATTTTTGATGGAGAAAATGCTCGACGGGTCTTTAATATTACGACGGGTACCGTAACCCTAGATGGGTTGACCATTACAAAAGGCAATGTGGTTGGGACTGGTGCAGGGATTTTAGTCGGTGATACAAGTAACCTAACGGTTCGCGACAGCACTATTTCTGAGAACCGAGCCGTTGGAGATGCTACGGCACCACCTAATACAACTGGCTTTGGTGGCGGAATTTTTAACACTGGTACAGTAACGTTCATTAATGACGATATTTCTGGCAATATTGCCGATTTTGGTGGTGGTGGTTTTGTTAATTACCTTGGCACAGCAGCACTTCTTAATAGTACTGTCACAGGAAACTCAGTCACATTCGATCTTGGTGCTGGAGGAATTGGCAATGTTCTAGGCAACTTGACAATTAGCAACAGCACAATTTCTAATAACACTGCTAACGGTGAATATGCAGGGGGGCTTGCCAATGGCGGCGGGACAGTTACAATTACCAACAGCACCTTCTCTGGAAATACTGGAACCAATTTTGGAGGTATTTCAAATACAAATCTTAGTCTCCTTGGCCTCAATGGAAAAGGGCAAGTATCCATTTCAAATAGCACAATTTCAGGAAATACAGCTACAGCATTCGGAGGTGGGATTGCAAATGTAGGTGGTCTTGTCACGCTTAATAACAGCACTATCACGAACAATACTGCTGAAGGTGGCGGCGGTATTTTTAATAGCGATTACTTCTCAGATGGTGAACAGCTTATTACTGGTCAAGTAACGATTAGTAATAGTATTGTTGCGGGTAATTTCGCTGCTTCAGGTGCTGAAGTTTTGAATGGCGGAACTTTTACCTCATTAGGGTTTAATTTAGTTGGACAAAACGGTAATGCAGGTGGCTTCTCTACAATCGCAACCGATATTATCCTCTCAGGCTCTATCAATACGGTTCTTTCGCCGCTAGCCAACAATGGCGGATTGACTCAAACCCATGCTTTAGTTGCTGGCAGCCCCGCTATTGATGCCGGAAACGATGCTTTGGCAATAGACCCCATCACGGGGCAACCTCTCAAGATCGATCAGCGCGGAGGGGAAAGAGCGCCGACTGGACTCAATGCTGGGTCTAATGTAGATATTGGAGCCTACGAAGCAACGTCTTCTACTGTGGTGACGAATACAGGAGATGACAATAGCTTTGGCAACTTACGCTCAGCCGTGAGTTTTGCAAATGGGAATCTCAACAATAATCCGCTCAATATTTCTGCACCAGCACCCAATACGATTAAATTTGACACTATTGGTGTCTTTAGCACCCCTCGAACGATTGGCCTAAATCTAGGTGAACTTACTTTTGACAACCCCACCACTGCGATTTCGCTTCAGGGCACAGGGGCTAACAATCTGACCGTCAGCGGCAAGAATGCTTCACGGGTATTCAATATCGAAGCAGGAACCGTTAGCTTAGATGGATTGACTCTTACCAAAGGGAATGTCATTGGTAATGGTGCAGGGATTATAGTAAATTCTGGCAGTAATTTGACCGTTCGTAACAGTACCCTTACTGGCAATACAGTCATTGAAGATCCCAGTCTCTATGGTGAAAACGAAGCAGGTTCTGGCGGCGGCATAGCAGCCGAAGATGCCACCGTTAACATTGTGAATAGCACGATTACTGACAACACTGCGGAGACAGGTGGTGGCGGTATTTTTCAACTGAATGGAACATTTGTTATTGAAAACAGTACAGTTTCTAATAACACTAGTGAAGTTGGGGGAGGGGGAATTGCTAATGGCTTTGGTACGTTAACTATTACCAAAAGCACAATTTCTAAGAACATTGCAAACGATGATTTTGCAGGTGGACTTGCCAATGTAGGCGGGACAGTTACGATTGCAAGTAGCACCTTTTCAGCTAATACTGGAGACAATGGTGGAGCCATCTCTAATCAAGATCTGAATTCTAATGGCATTAATAGAGACGGTAAAATCACAATCTTTGACAGCAAAATTTCTAATAATATTGCAAGAATCAATGGTGGCGGCATTTTTAATGAGCAAGGTAGCGAAGTAACAATTTTAAATAGCACTCTTTTAGAAAATATCTCAAACGTAAGTGGTGGTGGAGTTTTTAACGGAGACGGGATAGTCACTATTGTCAATAGCCATGTCTCAAAAAATACTGCACAGAATGAAGCTGGAGGTATTTTGAATCGAAGTGGATTGTTGATAATTAAAGATAGCAGCTCTGTGTCAAATAATAGTGCGGCAACAGGCGGTGGAATTTTTAACGATGGCAATACGAATATAATTGACAGCATTATCTCTGGAAATACAAGTAGTGTTTTTAGTGGAGGAATCTATAATCGCAACACCCTAACTGTAGAAAACAGTGAGATCTCAAACAACTCCGGTGGTTCTTTTGGCGGTGGAATAGACAACTTTAACTCTCAAGGAACTGCGTCGGTCACTGTGACAAACAGCACGATCTCCGGCAATGCGGCAACTAATGGTGGTGGAATTTATAGCAATGGTACTTTGTTAGCGACTAACAATACCATCACCAATAATGCAGGTCAAAGGGGTGGTGGGATTCACAATGAAGGTGGCGCAGTAAAGGTGAGCAATAGTATCATTGCGGGCAATATTGCTCCCACTGATGCCGAAGTTTTTAATACCGGTACTTTTAACTCGCTGGGTTTTAATCTAGTCGGTCAAAATGGTAACGCAGGTGGATTTATCATCGGAACCAACGATATTGTGTTGGCTGGTGCCATTGAGACTGCCATAGCACCTCTCGCAGATAATGGTGGCCCCACTCAAACCCATGCGCTTATCGCCAATAGCCCAGCGATTGACGCAGGTGGCGCTATACCTGGTATCGCGACAGACCAACGCGGGGTTATACGCCCTCAAGGTAATGCTCCCGACATTGGAGCTTTTGAATCTAGCTTTACGCGTGTTCCCGAGAAGGTTATTGTTGATCCCACAATAAATGTCGTCAATCAAATTGAGCCTCCTATTGAAGTCAAAACAACTTCAACTTCCCCTGTTTCTCCTATCATTCCTCAGCCAAGTGAACCGCTCTTGGCTAGCGCTCCCGTACAAGAGCTAGACCGATATTTTAGTTCGTTGATAACAGGCTATCTGGGTCTAAATAATGTGCCTGCTGACACCATTGACCAAGCTAAAACAACCCTTGGTCGAATTTCAACCCAAGTGGCTGGCGTAACCCCCAGCCTTATCTATACTTACTTTGCACCAGCCCCCAAAGCCCAAACTGCCGGAAAGCTCCCCCTGACGCTTATTGCCTCTGCTCAACCACTGTCGGGACTCCTTGTACAGGCCACTGAACCCAAATCCGATAAATGCTTGTCAGAAAAACCTGCTCGCCCCACAGACCCCATCTGGCAATTTGACTCCTGCGGTTGGGATCGCATTTTCCCGAAGGGTGCGGCAGGGAACGAAAATGATCAGCTTGTATTGGTACTTGTCACCTCCGATGGCAAAGTCATTCGCAAACAAATCGCCGATGCAACGCGCGGAAAAATGGTGAAGGCCGTTCGGCGTTTTCAAGGCAGCCTTCAGGGATTACGAGACGTTAACACCTACTTGCCGCAAGCGCAGCAGCTTTATAGCTGGCTTGTTGCACCCCTAGAAGAATCACTTAAGACCGCCAAAGTAAATAATCTGGTCTTTATTATGGATAAGGGCTTACGCGCCCTCCCACTTGCCGCATTGCATGATGGAACTGGTTTTATTGTTGAGCGGTATAGTGTTGGCGTAATGCCCAGCCTTACCTTGACCGATACCCGTTATGTCAACCTTCAACAAACCCAGGTTCTAGCAATGGGAGCCTCGGAATTCAAAGATTTAGCAGCACTCCCCGCCGTGCCCTTAGAGCTATCTACCATTAGCAAACTGTGGTCTGGGGAATCTCTGCTCAACGAAACCTTTACGCCGCAGCAGCTTAAGCAACTGCGCTCCTCAAAACCCTACGGGATTGTGCATTTAGCCACCCACGGTGAATTCCAGGCCGGAAGCCCTGAACAGTCTTACATTCAGTTTTGGGACACAAAGGTAAATCTAAAGCAAATGCAGTCTTTAAACTTAACCCAGCCTAGCCCAGTCTCTTTACTGGTATTGAGCGCGTGTCGTACCGCCCTCGGCGATCAGGATGCAGAGCTAGGATTTACGGGTTTAGCGGTTTCGGCAGGTGTGCAAACTGCCCTTGGAGGACTTTGGAATATTAGCGATCTGGGGACACTCGCCTTGATGAGTAGCTTCTATAGCAACCTAAAAACAGCACCCATTAAGGCTGAAGCATTAAGACAGGCGCAAATCGCCATGCTCAAAGGTCAAGTACGCGTTGAAAATAACGAGTTGGTGACTGCGGGGATTAATATTCCGCTTTCGTCCAAGCTAAAAGAACAAGGTGATGCTAACCTAGCCCATCCCTACTACTGGAGCGGCATTACGATGGTGGGGAACCCCTGGTAACAATGGATCAGACTTTTTCAGGCACTGAACCATCTTCTGCCGCCATAGCAGACTCTCCTTTGCGGAGTATTCATACCAGCAATTTTCCTGATTTACTCAGGCAATTGGGTATTTCGCTCTTGGTTTCAACCTATCAGGCTGGAAAACTGATTGTGCTGAGGGCTGAAGGCGATCGCATTAATACCCACTTTCGCGCTTTCCCAAAACCTATGGGTATTGCTCATAGGCACGGTCGTTTTGCCCTTGGGAGCGGCAACAAAGTCCTAGAATTTTGTAACGTACCTGCTGCTGCTCCAAAGGTAGAGCCACCAGGCACTCATGATGCCTGCTACCTCCTGCGAAGCGCTCACGTTACGGGGGATATTGATATTCACGAAATGGCGTGGGGTTTAGAAGGGCTGTGGTTAGTTAATACGCGGTTTTCTTGCCTCTGTACCCTAGATAACGAGAATAACTTTGTACCGCGTTGGCAGCCCAATTTTGTCAAAACCCTTACCCCAGAAGACTGCTGCCATCTAAACGGACTGGGAATGAAAGATGGACGACCTCAATACGTCACGGCATTAGGAACCACTCACGAACCCAACGGGTGGAGATCGATGAAGTCAACAGGCGGTGTGCTGATGGATGTTAGAAGCAACACGGCGATCGCCTCAAATTTATCCATGCCCCACTCACCGCGCTGGTATGGCGATCGCCTTTGGGTATTAGAATCTGGCAAGGGAAGCCTTGCCCAAGCCAGCCTCAGATCTGGACAGCTAGACACCGTTACTCAACTACCAGGCTTTACCCGTGGCCTTGATTTTTGGGGTTCTCTGGCCTTTATTGGACTGTCTCAGGTGCGAGAAAGCGTCGTATTTAGCGGAATCCCCCTCACGGAGCATATTCAAGACCAAGAAAGAATTTGTGGTGTTTGGGTCGTCCACATTGAAACTGGACACACAATCGCATTCTTAAAGTTTGAAGATGCCGTACAGGAAATCTTTTCTGTACAGGTTGTGCCCCATCGCTTCCCAGAGGTTGCCAATGAGAATGAGGCCATATTAAACACAACCTATGTGATTCCAGACTTACAGAATCTGGAATGAAGAACATCTAGATTTGTCTAGCTGGCGCTGACCAGAATAGAGTTGCCTTCGGTTTTAACGGCAAACTTCGCAAGGGGTTGGGTTGCTGGCCCTTTAGCAACGCTGCCGTCTGCCTTAAATTCTGTGGCATGACAGGGACACAGAAAGCCTTTAGATTGGTCGCTCCAATCGACGACACAGCCTTTATGGGTACAGGTTGCATTGAAAGCCAGCAACTTCGTTTTGTCACTGGGGTCACGCACCACAAGCAAAGGCCCTGCTGCAAACTTTTTGTCTTGGATAAATCCAGTTTTATCAAGGTCTTGGATGGTGCCCACTGCTGTAAATGCACCAGCAGTAGAAGGCGTTGGCTCTGTCGTCTGCTGGGTAGTGGGTTGGGTTGCTTCAGGGGTGCAGGCGGCGATCGCCACAGGTAAACTACTCGCCAAAACACCCACGCCCACCCGCAGTAAAAACGCTCGACGATCCATAGGGTTTCTCCGTAAAGGGTTTCAAGAACTTTGCTGCCATACATTATGTAGCCTTATGGCTGATAACCTGTGTGATCCAGCGGTCTATAGCAGCATTGACGACCTCAGGCCGCTCATCATGGGGACAGTGACCTGCATCCACCCATTCCAGTTCCGCATCAGGATAAAACGTTTGAAAACGTAATGCCTTCGTCGTGGTCATCCAAGGGTCAGCATTACCCCAGAGGAGGAGGAGGGGACATTTTAATGCCACCAACAGTTCATCTAGCTTGCGTCCTGGCGGCTGCTTAAAGACTGCGGCAAATACGTCTAGGGCACCCTCATCAAAGGCGGGGCGATAAATGTCTTCAATGAGCTGATCTGTCACAGCGGTTGGGTCTTTGTAAACCTTGAGCAAAATTTCACGAATGTGATCGCGGTTTCTCGTGCGGTTAAACAGCACAAAGCTCACCACTTCAATGACACCGGGTAGCTTAAATAGATTCCGCGTCAGGTCGCCGATCATCTGCCGCCAAACGGGAGGCTGCACCGCATTATCTTCAGAGAAAGGCCCCGCACAGTTGAGTAAAATTAGCCCCTGGGTCCACTCCGGACAGTCCACCGCAAAGCATAGTGCCGAATAGCCCCCCAAGGAATTTCCGGCAATAAATACCGGAGCCTGCACGACCTGGGCACAGAAATCTCGAAGCTGATCGCGCCAAAGGTCGGCACTGTAGGTAATTTTGGGCTTCTGCGATCGCCCAAATCCCAGCAAATCGACCGCCCAAACGCGATAGTGGGCAGACAGCACCTCAATATTTTTGCGCCAGTGGTCTGTCGAAGCCCCAAAGCCGTGAATTAAGACAAGATTGGGTCCCGTTGACCCAGCCTCCACGTAGTGAATTCGCCAATCGTTCCAATCCCAATAAGACGATTCGCTAGACGATTGGCTTGGTTGAGATGCAATGGCATCAAGCTGCATGATGTCCCCTAATTTAATATCCTGAAGCGTTAAGGCAAAGGCTCTAAAAAGGGAATTCTAAAAAAATCCATCTATTGAGAGTCTTCTTTAGGATAAATGAGGTGACAAAATTAGGCGAAGTGCATAAGCTTAAGAAAATTTGATGAGTTTTTGTACTGACCCACGAACTTCAGTAAGATGAAGTTAAGTGTTGTTTAAGTGAAGCATTGACTTCGCCCAAACCTACACAAAACGTCCGCATTAGAGGAGGTGCAGACATGCTATCCCCAATCGACATTATCGGCCAACAAGTTTGGATAGAGATTCCCAAAGATCCTGACTATCCTCATTCAGATTCCTATCGGATTAAGGCAACCCTCACCCAGCCAACGTCTCCCCCTTGGTTTTATGCTCGGTTTGATTCGCCCCCTGCTGCCGTTAGAGAGGCGGGTCAGTGGCTGAGTCTTAAAGAGGCTCAAGACGCGTACTTATATAGCCCTGTGCTTGAAGACTATGACCTTGATGAAGAATGGAACGAGTGGGCAGATGAGGAAGATGAGCTAAACCTGAAGTAAAGCTTTTTACCCGAATGAGTGTTATCCAAGCTTTGCCCGCTGAGGCAATCGCTTGTTGACTTGGCTAATTAAGCCACTCAGTAAAGCGCCGCCCATCAAAATACCCAGTGCTGGTGTAAACACGGGTTCCCACAGTTTGTACCACAGATTTAGACCCAAAGAGAGTCCGGCACCTCGGCCTAAAACTGCGATCGCCAGCCAAGCAAAACTGCCCAACACCATAAAGGTATTGATCACCAGCAGGGTATTTAAACCATTCAAAAGCTTCTGCATGTTTAATATCAGTGGGTCTATTAGTCTAAAACCCAGGCTTTAACCTTAAGCAGGCTCGCCCATTCTGGGTTGCGTTTGAGTCCATCAGCAAAGCTCTTTTCTACTTCTTCGCGTAGCTCCGGCACCATCAAAAGCTGCTGAATAATCTCAATATGAGGCCGAACCCCTTTTTGATTGGTATCTAGCATTGCCATGACAAGATTGATCCGCGCCTGAGGATCTTGTTGGTTTAGCTTGATTGCTTTTTGTGCTGCTTTGAGCGCTAAAGCAGGCTTGCCTTCTAGTAAATAAAGCCAAGCCAAACAGGTTAGTGCGGGGCTATTACGCTGGGCGCGATCACAAACTTCCTTAAAAACTGGAATCAGTGTTTGAGGTGCCTCGCCAGCGCTGTAGCGCTCAAGCCCCTGATCGAACAGTGCTTCAACCGTGGTCGTAGTCATGTTGCTGCTGCTTAGTTATGTAGAGAACGAAGTGCCGCAGCCGCAGGTCTGAGCAGCATTCGGGTTTGTAAACTTAAACCCGCCACCAATCAGCGCCTCGCTGTAATCGAGCATCAACCCATAAATATACAGCAAGCTCTTTGGATCTGAAATAACTTTGAAGCCTTCGTAATCAAATACCTCATCACTGGGCTGAATGTTCTTAGGCTCTTCAAAGTCCATCGTATAAGACATTCCAGAGCAGCCGCCGCCTCGAACCCCAACCCTTAAGCATAGGTCTTTACCGGCCTTTTCCCGTAGCTCTAAAACATGCTTAAGAGCGGAATCGGACATTAGAATGCCCTTTTGTTTCGTCTGGGTGGCTTCGGTCATAGCGAGTTTCAACTCCCTGAGCGTGCGATATCAATGTACATCCATTGTAGGTCGGACGTCTCCCCATTGACAGGCATTAACCCTTCTACAGGCTTTATGCTTGTCAAAGACCCACAAATCTACACAGCTCCCTAGTAGAGTAACCTACTTTTACACCACAACCGCTCAACTTTATTTATCGTGAGGAAGATCTCCACTGTAGGGTACTACTCCAGTGGCTGGATAATGCTCTTCATTAGGCGCAAAGTTTTTCGTAACACCTTCAACAATGAACCGTAAACTGTCAATCAAGGATTTTAGAAGTTTCATACTGAGTTCCTTCTTACGGCTTACATGCAGCGGGTGCTGCTGCACTCTTTTATTTTATTCAATGAATTAGCTCAACTAATGCAAGGCTCTGTAAAATTAATTTTCTTTGATGTAACGTAACCCAACGTCACTCTGGCAGGAGCATCCACTGACACACCAGAATAATTGATGAACCGCAGAAGCATCGGTCAAAGAACGAGTCGTGTCGGCTAGAATCTGTGGTGACTCTAGTTCCTCCTATAGCTTTGATAAGCTCAGGAGATAAAAGCCACCGCAGATTCTAAAAAGTAAGGCCGCTGAATGTTCCGACTTGAATGGTTAGAATGCATATCAATAGCGATCAATGCGAGCAATATAGCCGTTGTGTCGCAGACGACGGGCGGCAAACTCTGCCTCAAAGCGCGTGCCGTAATCACCCTTAAATTGCCAGTGCTTTTGATACTGGGTCTTGTAGTAGACGGCGTATTTTGAACTCTGGCGATCAGAGAAACGATAGCCGCCCACGTTGATTTCAACAGCATTTGCATTGAGAGGTGCCGCAATGACGATACCAAGGGCACTGAGGGTCATTAGTGAAAGAATAAGCTTTTTCATGGGAGAGCCTCATGGGTGAAGGTTGATGTTGCTTAATTTGCCATGCTCCCAAGGCTGTGTCTGTGACTTAGCTCTATTGGTCAGTGTGATTTAAATCGCAGGTGACGCAAAACCTTAATTTAGAGATGAAGAGTATGAGAGATGAAGAGTATGAGGTAGATACGGCAACGTGTTACAAACGCATTAGGCTCTCAATTCATCAGAATTATGAGGATCACACTCATCTGCGGATCTAGATCACAGGCACTTCAAAGGTTTCATCCTATTCATAGAGATGAACCACTCAATACCCCATCACCTGAGGATTAACGCTATGAAACTGCAAAATCGTGGACTGCTAATTGGGGGCGTCATTGCAGCCTTTGCCTGTGGGGGTGGTTTATATGCAAGTCCGTATTTCACGCTATATCAGATGTATCAAGCGGTAGAACGCAAAGATGTAGAGGCGATTTCAAGTCACGTTGATTTTCCTGCACTCCGTGAAAGCGTGAAGACCAATTTACAGACTGTTGTGAAGCAAGAGACGTCTCAACAAAGCAATCCACTCATGGGGCTATTGGGTTCGGTGATGGGTGGATTTGTGCTAGACCCAGTAGTAGATCAGCTTGTGACCCCCTCAGGTGTGGCAGCACTTCTCGAAGGTCAACAGCTTCAGCTTGGTAAACAGGAAGGACAGTCTCAATTTACGCAAGGAAGCAGCAGCACTCCAGATGTGAAGGCAGAGTATGAATCGTTCAATCAGTTTGCGGTTAGCGTAAAGCCCAAAGGGCAAGACATAGAGCCAGTAACGCTACTGCTCTCTAGAAATGGATTGGGTTGGAAAATATCTGGCGTAAGGCTCCCCAGCTCCCTTGCTTTTGCTAAAGATATGCTGCCTCAGAATGCTATGCCCCAAATGAAAGGGATTGAAGGGGAAATTTCTAAGTTTCTAAAGGGGGGAATTTAGATTAGGTGTTTGTGCTAAGTCATGACCGCAATGCTTACAAAAACTTGTGAATTTATAGGTTTTTTGATGACAGTTTGAGCAGTCTACAAATTGATTAAAGCCACAGGATGGGCAAAACTCATCGCCAACACCCAGCTTGAAGTTGCAGTTAATGCAGCGAACATTCTGAATTCTGTTTCTGGCCTGAACTTTCGGATTAAATACAAATTTTTGCAGAAACTTAATTAATCCAAAACCTGCCAAGGGAATAATCAGAATAAGTAGATAGCTTGTTATAAAGAGCAAACCACCTAAAAGCGTCGTCAACCCTTCGATAACAACACCCAAAAGATTTCCGAATTGAACAAATTCAAAAAACTTAATCAGTAAAGGAATGCAAAAGATTACTAACAAATGCCAGCTAATTAGCGCAATGACGCCTTTATTCTTTTTGCTTGCGGCAGTATTGACAAAGTAAGCTAAGGCGATGAGCGGCAGTAGAAATGCAGTTTGCAAGAACAACTGCTTATTTGGGTGCCAAAACTGAGCTGAACGATAGGCTTTTTGAATTTCTTTATAGTCAGAAGCATCGTTAAGTCGCTTCAGGTATTCTTGAGAAGAAGGCTGCTGAACTAATTTAGTCTGTTTTTCAAGAATTAGCTTCTTCTGAACAGCAATCTCAGCGTTGTTTGCGTCAATCTTGGGTTTAACCTGGTCGGCAGATGCTTGATTGATAGATTTTTGAGAAGACTGACCCGCAATTTTTTCTAGCAGTGTTGAGTCATATTGCCTGCGCAAGGTTTCAGTCTCTTGGTTTAGTCTCGAGATTAGAGTTCTGTCTTGATTAATGCTAGTTTTTAGCTTTATATTTTCGGTGGTATTAATTTGTTTAGATAACCGACTAACATTTTCGCATAAGCCTGAAACCTTACCTAATCTACTTCTTTGTTTGTCATCTAAAAATGAAGGAGATTTATAATCTACATCAATAATAGATTCAATCGTTGCTGTATTAAAGTCAAAGGTTCCCTTTTGCTTATCGGCTTGGTAATGCTCATAGGCCGAAAAGCACGGGAACTCTTCTTGAGGAGATAACGGCAATTGTGCTATATTATTTAAACCGTTAAAAACGTTAAATAGCACAAAAATATCGACTAAAATCAGAATAATAATGCTGGATTTATTGATCGACTCATGCTGAATATGAGTTGATCTTCGGATTAATTGTCGAAAAAGTCTTTTAACAAAAGAAAACATATTTTTATCACCATATAAGGAAATTCACATAGCTTTTGACAACGAATTCCCCTGAGCTTAGGAAAGTCCGTTGTCGCTTGACAAGGGATTGTCACCAAAGTGTCATATTTATGTAGCTTATAATACAGAAGTTTTCGTATAATTGTGTGGCAGGTCAACTAAAGCCTGACGACGAGTTCTGGTTAAAGACGATGGCTCAAGTCCTTCAGTTCAATTCGCTCCAAACTTCTGCCATCCATCAGCACAATATGATGGATTCTTTGGCTTACCGTTTGAAAGTTGCTCGAGCAGCTAAAAACACACAGCTCATTGAGCTATTAGAACAGGAAAAGCGACAGATTGCTGCCCATAGCACAAGTCGCAAAGCTCTCAATGCTCTAGAAGCTGGGCTAGAGGCTGCTAAGCAAGGGCTTAGTAAGTTTTTCTTTGGTGGCTCTACGCTTCAGGTGAGTGAATTTAATTTGGGTAGCGACCATTGGTGGTACGCTTTTGACCCGCGCACGGGTGCCTGTGTTTACGCAGATTCTGAGGTGGAGCTGCGCCTATGGATCAAGACGAATTACCGAGGCGTATAGAAAACAGGGATTATGCCTGCGTTAAAGCCATGAGCATAATCCCTGTGAGTATTTCCGCAAGCTACTTATCGTCCGCCAACGGTGATGGAATCTACTTTAATGTGGGGCTGCCCTACAGTGACGTAGATGCTGCCGCTGACGGAACCGCAGAACCCAGCGGCTAAACCTAGGTCTTGAGAAGACATGGAAATCTTGTTCATGATTTCGGTGGCTTCGCCGATTAGGGTTGCGCCCTTAAGAGGCTTGGTGATTTTGCCATTTTCGATGAGGTAGGCTTCGTCTACGGCGAAGTTGAATTGCCCTGTGGCACCTACGCTGCCGCCGCCCATTTTCTTGCAGTACAGTCCTTTTTCAATAGAGGCAAAAATTTCGTCGGTGGTGTAGTTTCCTGGGGCGATGTAGGTGTTGCGCATGCGGCTGGCTGCCGCGAAGGCATAGCTTTGGCGGCGACCGCTACCTGTGCGAGGGTTGCCTGTACGAATGGATCCGGCGCGATCGCTTAGGAAATTTTTCAAAATCCCATTTTCGATCAGCAACGTGCGCTGAGCGGGCATCCCTTCATCATCCATATCAATGGTGCCAAAGGCATTATCGGTTAGCCCTTCATCCCAGGCGGTTAGATTCTCATGGGCAATTTTTTCACCTTTTTTCTCGGCAAAGGGGGTGGTTTTACGCTCGATCTGGGTGGTTTCGAGGAGGTGTCCACAAGCTTCATGGAAAATTACCCCGCCAAATTCGTTTGCCATGACCACAGGGTAGGTGCCAGATTCAATAAAATCGGCATGAATCATCTGGGCGGCGGAGTGCGCCACTTCTTCGGCATCAACGGTAAAGTCCCAGGTTCTCAGAAAGTCTGGGGCGTAGGTCACACCCACGCGCTTACCAATAGAAGCACGATCGCCGTTTTCTTCGCACAGCAGGTTGTAGCCGACGGACTGGGTAAGGCGAATATCACGGGCAAACACGCCATCGCTGGCGGCAACTAAGACTTCTTGCCAATCACGGAAGTATACGGCTTTGCGGGATTGAACCTGCTGAGCTTTTTGGAGCAGGCTGGCGTTGGCGGCAAGCAACACTTCGCTCATTTCTTGCATGGGGCTACAGCCTGTGAGCCAGCTATCTTTATTGCGGGCGGTGGCGTAGTCTCGCAGTAGCTCTAGGTTAATTTCGGGTACGAAGGCGCTGGGGACAGGGAGGGTTAGCCCCATGATGGAGAGTGCCTTTTCAAGCGATCGCTTGAGGCCGCTAAAGCTCAGATCGTTGGTGCTGACGTAGCAGTCTGCACTGCCGACGAATACTCGTACCCCTGCACCTGTGGCAAGGCGAGGCGAGAGGCTGGTAATGGCATCGTCTTCGGCTTGGGCGCTGATATAGTTGACGCGCTCTAGAAAAAATTCGATGAAGTCTGCCCCTGCGGCGCGTCCTAAACCTAGGAGTGTAGAGAGCGGCTGTCGCCAGCTTTCGTCAAAGCGATCGCGGCTAACGGCATAGTCTAGGTTGGGGAGTTCACGAGACAGCAGTGCGACGCTTGGAGACATGCTAGACCTTTGGTGTAGAGAGAATTAGGGCTTTTTGCTTGTTCTTAATAGTCTAGCAAAACCCAACCGATTGAATCAGTAGATAGATGTAGACAGAGTTAGCTGGTAAAGCTATTTTGGGTATTTTGACTTAAGAGGATATATAGCTTGTAATTTTAGTGTAACCATGAGTCAGTTCAATAATCTATTAACTGGTTTTCTTAAGTCAATATTAACAAAGGGTTCGGGATTCAGAGCACTTGGCGTTTTTGCCTTGTCGATAGGGACTACACTAAGTGTAATTTATGCAAACTACTATAGTTACTGGGAAGGAACAATTTACCGAACTCAAACAGTTGACTTCAATATCTTATCAAATTTATTACCTACGAAAATATCAATACTCTTATCAAGAAAACCTTCATCCAAAGATGCTATTAATAGCCTGCAACAATCTTTGGACAGCAATTATGGGCTATTTGGAATCATTATTACTGACTGTACAATTTCTGATCGTTATTGTCCGACCCAGAGAATTCTTTACGCTTCACAATCTAGAGTTGAAGAAACACAAAATGGTAAACAACGACTGATTCCTCAAAATGGCTATGCTAAAGTGTGGGCAAGACAGTTTGAGAAAACTGATTTTCCAGAACAGTTGCTGATTGATTCACCCTTTGTGCTTTTGCGCGACCCTTCACCTTTGTATCAGGAATGGGAGTTTAAGACACCACGCGATGATGAGAAAGTTTACTCTGACAGGAAAAACAAGGGAAATATTATTGGCAGAGCTTATTTTTTAAGAGCAGACAGGCCATCATTTACGGGTGAGATACAAAGATGGCTAAGCAGTATTCCGAATAGCTTGACAATCAATAGTGATAAGAAACGCATTAGTAGCAAAAATTTAGTTTATAACTCTATTGCAATATCAACGCTTGTTACAGGATTTCTAGTTTTATTGGCAATGGAATTTGCTTACTATTTGACTAGAGTAGCGCAAGAAAATGAGGCAAAAGCTGTTAGAGATAAGTTAAAGACTGAGCAAAATCTGCGTAGTGCTCTAGAAAGATCTCGACAAGCAATTCAAGACAGGCAGGACGCTGAAGATGCTGCTCGTACTGCCACTCAAAGAAGTGAGCAAGCAATTCAAGACAGGCAGGACGCTGAAGATGCTGCTCGTATTGCCACCCAAAGAAGTGAGCAAGCAATTCAAGACAGGCAGGACGCTGAAAATGCTGCTCGTATTGCCATCCAAAGAAGTGAGCAAGCAATTCAAGACAGGCAGGACGCTGAAAATGCTGCTCGTATCGCCGCTCAAAGAAGTGAGCAAGCTATTCAAGAAAGGCGGAACGCTGAAAATGCTGCTCGTATTGCCGCTGATGAGAGAGACCTGGCTAGACGGAATGAAATAGGTTTATATAATTCTATAAAGGATTCTATAGAGGAGAGAACAGGAGAATTAGAAAATAGAGTTGGAGAATTAGAGACAGAGAATTCTCAACTAAAATCTGACTTAGTAATAGCAAAAAGAGATCAATCAATTTTAGGGAAAGACTCACATAATGAGAGTGGATCTATTTATTTTAAAATAACTGAAAAAAACTATTATGATCAAGAAAATAAAGAATTAATCTTAGACATATTAAGGAATTCTAGCAATATTCATGAAAATAGCCGTAAGTATCATATTCGGCAAAATATTCTTAATGAAAATGAATCTACTGGGAATA
>JAGVDA010000500.1 GCA_020058975.1 Thermosynechococcus sp. WC_1
GCCTCGGGTGCCGTCAATACCGTGCTGACGCCCCATCCCCGTGACGATGACCAAGTCAGCTATCACGCCATTATTCGCCAAGATGGAACCATCCTTTATTTAGTGGATCCGCGCAAGCGAGCCTATGGTGCCGGAAATTCAGCATTCCAAGGTAGAAACGGACTCGAAACCGTCCAAACCAACAAACGGTTAAAGTCTTCGGTCAATAACTTTGCGTATCATATTTCTCTAGAAACGCCGTCAGATGGGTACAACGAGAAGCCTGAGCATACGGGCTACTACGACGCACAGTACAGTTCTCTGGCTTGGCTAATTGAACAGTCTGGTGTAAAGGAGAATCGAATTACAACCCACATGGCGATTGACCGAGCTGGAGAGCGCCAAGATCCGCGCTCTTTTGAAATGGCCTCGCTACAGCAAAAAAGCTTTGGGATTAGGGGTTAGCTGCTAGGTGTGGGCGATCGCCCCGTACTGCGCCTCAGTAATGCGCTGGGTTTCGTAGAGTGTCTTAGAAATTTCTGACAGCGTAAACACCGCGTGCGCCTGATAGCCGTGCACCTGCATTTTGGCTCGTACGCCACCTTCATGGTCAATTAAGACCACAATATCCGTGACCTTTAGGCCAGAACTTTCTAGCTTTTGAATGCCTTCGAGAACGCTTTTGCCTGTAATCAAGACATCATCAATCACCAGTGCCGTTTCGCCTGACTCGTACTGGCCTTCTACCAGGCGACGAGTGCCGTGGGCTTTCACTTCTTTGCGCGGATAAATCATGGGATGGTTGAGCTTGAGAGATAACCCCGTAGCTGTGGGCAACGATCCGTAGGGGATGCCCGCAATGCGATCAAACTGTAGCGGCTGCGTTAGAACAGCATAGGCTTCTAGCACCTGATGAAAGAGCTGAGGGTTGGAAATAATTTGTCGCAGGTCAATGTAGTAGGGAAACACCGCGCCAGAGGCTTGGACATAACTGCCAAACATTAGGCAGCCAATGTCATAGAGCTGCACAATCAATGCCTGGTTTGGGTTCAGCAACACTTGCTGACGCTGGGGCTGCCAGAGATCGCAGGTGGAAGGCCCCTGACTGAGCTGATCTCGCAGCGTATTGATGTCTTGCCGAAGAGTCTGCACACGCTGATCTAGCCTAGGTTCACCTAACCAGTCTTGAGGCACGGGCAGCAGTAGCCCTGCTCCAGCACTGTTGAGTCCAGCCTCTAAAACGGCTTTCAGGTCTGTTGTGTCTGACCAGATGCTGCGGGCAAGAATTGTGCGTTCGGGGGCGATCGCCCTAACCTGTCTCAACACCCAAGGTTCTGTCGTACCCACCTCCAGCCCCAATTGATCGGGGCTACCCCAACTTTGGACAGCCTTAACCACCTCTAAATAAAGGGGCATCTCCGCATTGGGGTAAGACTGAATAACCTCAGCAGAGGGATTAGACGTATGGGTTAAGACAAAGACCGCGCGGTCAGGGTAAAGCAAAAATGGCGTTACACCTTCTTGCCCCGCGTAGGGATTCACCGTTACGGCATCCACGCGCCACTGTTCAAAAAATGTTTTAGAAAGCTGAGATGCCGTATTCAGGTCGCTGTGCTTCGCGTCTAAAATGACCGGAATATGGTCAGGAATACAGCTTAAAATCGCTGTCAGCAGCTCCAGTCCCTCAGCGCCTAAGGCCAGATAAAACCCAAGGGTTGGTTTATAGGCACACACCAAGGTTTGGGTTTGTGCCACAACTGTTTTGAGCCAATCTTTGAGTGTTTGTCCTAAAGGCGCGAAAGACTCCTGAGATTGAATAGGGAGCATTTCGGGGTTTGGATCTAAGCCGAGACAGAGCAAACTGGCATTGCGCTGAATCGCGGCATCAAGTTTTTCTGCAAAGGTCATTTCAAGAGAAAGATTTAGAGCAAAAGCGGGTACAACTGAACATAGCAGATCAACCTGATTGCTTAAGTTTTCTTATGATGTCTGTTCTACAAAATCACTATGAAACGCTGCTGGCATCCTTCAGCCATCATCATCGCGCGGTTGAGCTACTCAGGCATCATCGCCCGTACTTTGAAAAAATCCCTAGTATTCGTCGGTCTGGCGAGAGTGTGATTACGATTCCGCTGCCCCTTGTCAAAGTTCGGCAGCGGCAGATCGCTAATCCTAGTCACGACAGTCCTTACGAACTCATTACCATTCCCTGTGATTTAGCATTTCTCATGTGCGATCCAGAATGGCAAATTAAAACCGATGTCGAAATCTTTGTTTTTATCCATCGTCCGGCGGAAGGGCTATCAGATTTACTGCGGCGCTGGCGCGAAACCCAAGTATTGCTAAGTCGGGGCTATAGCTGGGAAATGCCGCTCCACCATCAGCACATTTTTAGCGAAGGGGTCGATAAACCCTATCCGCTGTTTGTGCTTTCGACTGAGACGGCTGAGTACATCAGAGATGGGCTACGGGGGGCATCTTTACCTAGTGTGACCACCCCTATCCCTAGCGAACCTAATGATTTGGCGCAAGCGCCTGCTCTAGCAGAACAAGCTCTGGTAGAACCGCTAGAAGTTAATGCCGAGGCTGATTCTGAGATGGGTTAGATATTGGGTTGTACAACCGCTGTCAAAATAATCTGCCCTGCCCAAGGTTCAGCTATTGGGCTTTTAGAAATCCGAATTTTGTAGTCTCCTGTACTGGTGAGGGTTTTGCTGAAGATGACCCCTCCATTCCCCACGAGTTGACCGTCACTTTTACCATCAGGAGAATTGATGTCAGCCCGAGCAGCGCCAGGACTGCTTAAAACCAGAACCATTAATTGACCCTGCTTTGCTGAGATTATAAAATTTGCCTCCGTGCAGCTAGCGGGGAGCTGATAGTTCATCGAAGAGGCATATCCATTGGGTGGAATGGTGATCCGTTGAGGTGTGATTACGCATTTCAGCGTTAATGCTGAAGGAGGCTTAGTTTGAGTCTGTTGGGCGATAGGGGGCATTCCAAAGGCCGCAAGCGGGAAACTAGAGCCTGCCAGGACTGTCAGAAAAAGCGTTTTTAATGGGTGCTTCCGCATCTTTATAAAATCTCCTCTTTTAACGATGTTCACGGTAGGTTGTCAGCGTAACGCCTTGTTCTGCCGTCTCCGCCCGTGACCATCAGGCTGGTGCTGGTCAATACTCCGTCTGTGTGGGCTTTAAAAATGGCCTGATTCACGCCAGTCGAAAAGCCAAAGTCGTCGCCATTCACAATGGCAAACCGTTGGGGTGCCGAATGCTCAGAACTTATTTTTTCTAAACTTAAAGCTGAAGTTGATTTCAAGATGGAACGTCCTGTCAATAAATTATTCAGGCTTAAACACTAAGGCGGGGTCTAGCGAAATCACCTTCTGAATGGCAAAAACAGCAGAGCCAGAACACATCACCAGCGTGAGGCCAAAAACTGCCGCCGCGCTGGCAGGCGTAACCAAAATTTGAATCGCTTGGGTTTGTAGCGTCCATGCTCCCAACACCATGCTCAGACCCATTCCAGGGATATATCCCAGTAATGCCATCCACAGCGCTTGTTCTAAAATAACGCGGTACAAAAAGACATGAGATGCGCCCATCGCCTTCAGCGTGGCGTACTCACTCAGGTGACGCACCACGGAGGTATACAAAACCTGGCTCACAATGACCGTGCCCACGGCGATCGCCACTACTGCCCCCATCCCCAAAATAAACGTCACGCCCGTGTTGTTGAGCCAGTAGGTTCGAGTGAGCGTCGAGAGTTCCGCCTGAGTGTAAACCAACGTCTCTGGTAAAGCTGCTTTTAGCCGTTGCTTAAGCTGCCCCAGATCTTGGCCTGGTTGCGCCCGTACCAGCACCGCCGTAATACTATCTGTATTCACAAGATTAGGTGGGTTGCCCATCGGTTTTGCCTTTGGCTGAGCATCCGCCCTTACAATCGCCGCCCCATTCTCAAGGGAAGTAAACAAAAACGGGGCGGATACTATAGAGCGTAGTCTAGAGGTAAATCCTACAATCTTGACCTGCTGTGCGCCAATTTTTGCCGTGTCTCCAGCTTTTGAAATGTTTAAGAACTGAACATCAGAATCGTTAAGAACGGCAGTGTACGGCGACTGAATGTCTTGAGTTTGACTATTTGAAAACTGATCGAGTGAAAAAAACTGAGAGTTGTCCTCAAGTCCGATGACGTTTACAGGAGCGATCGGCTGGGTAGACTGTTGCCACACCACGCTCTGAGAAATAAACCCCTCAGCATGGCGCACCCCAGCAACCTTTTTTGCTTTGGTGAGTCGTTGATACGGGATGGGGAGGGTCAAATCAAGCTGCTGAAACTTAGAGGACACTACCCAAATATCGGCTTTAGTCCGGTCAATGATGATACTAGTGGATCGGGTAAACCCAAAAAATATGCCAATCTGTATCGTCACTAGGCTAACGGAGAAGACGATGCCAGCCTGGGCCACCACAAAAGGGATTAAGTCATGGAACAGCGTTTTTCGGGCAATAGAAACCATAAGTGCGCGTACAGTGGAGACGGTAAAGCCTGCTGGCAAGATTTGCGTTTAAACTGGCTGTAAAAAGTATCGCTCAGTCAGTCGTCCTATAGTCTACCTTCAAGGTAGAAGCGAAAGAAGACCCAAGATGCGCTCAGTGCATTTGATCAGAATGGCGTTGATATTGTAGTGTGCTTATAAAAAGTGACCAAATTTTGTTAAAAAATCTGATTTTGATTGGAGCGCTAGTTTTACTACAGGTTCTTGGTAATATCTCACTCAGCCGAGGGATGCGGCAGATTGGTAAAGCAATAACAGTCACTCCTGATAAATTAATTTTACTAGGAATGCAAACATTATCAAACCCTTGGGTTCTGCTGGGCATCGGAATTCAAATCATTTGTCTGGTGCTTTACATGTCTGCCATTTCACGACTTGATCTGAGCTATGTCCTGCCGATAATGTCATCTAGCTACGTTCTCACTACCCTGTTTGCCTGGATAATTTTGGAAGAGAAAATTGCCCCCAACCGCTGGATTGGCTCATTATTAGTCTCAATCGGAGTGATGTTGGCGGGTCTTACAAGTATTAAGCAGTCTAGTTTTAGAGGCTCAAGTGACGACGTAAATCTATAGCTTAAGGAAAGTGCAAAAGTTCATTTAGTAAGGATTAGCGTCATGATGACGTGGCTTGCGTTACTTGTATTAGTGGTGACTGACTGCACTTCAACTATATTGATGGTAAAAGGGGTGAGAGATATTGGAAAATTTACGATATTTCCCATTCATAAACTACCCAAGTTAATCCATCGAGTTGTGACAGATTTGAGAGTGGTTTTAGGGATTTTTAACATGACGATCGCTTTTTTTATGTTGATTTTTCTTCTACTTTATGCAGATATCAGTTTTGTCTGGCCAGCTACTGCCTTGACAGAACCGATAAATATGCTTAGTTCCAAATTCATTCTAAAAGAGCGGGTCACCAGGCTGCGCTGGTTTAGCATGGTTTTTATCTTCTTGGGAGTGACTTTAATCTCAATCAACTAGATTACAGGTCACAGAATCGTAGAACCCATTATCAAACATGACCTTTTCTCAATTTCTACTACTTTCACTGTCTTTTCCTACCGTAGTAGAAGCAGTTCCCTCTATACTTTTTTTGGTTTTATGCTTGCCGGCTATTGGCTACCATATCTACGCGATTTACACATCGATCACCTTCTTTTTTGGCTCAACTAAAGTTAAAACTGACTTCAATCCACCCGTCACCATTCTGAAGCCGATTTGTGGACTGGATATTGATACCTATGACAACTTTGCTTCATTCGCTCGCCAAGACTACCCAACGTATCAAATTATCTTTAGTGTGCGAGATAGCAAAGATCCCGTCATTAAGGTCGTGAAACAAATTATTCGAGACTACCCATGGGTTGATATTGAACTAGTGGTGAATGATCGCACATTGGGCAGCAACCTTAAAGTTGGCAATCTATCCAATGCACAGACTCTGGCAAAGTATGACATTTTTATGCTGGCAGATAGCGATGTCCGAGTCGGATCTGACTACCTAAGACGAGTAATTCAGCCATTGCATAAGTCAGAGGTAGGGGTTGTCACCTGTCTTTACCGTCCAGTAACCAGAGGGTGGGTGGCTAACGTCGAAGCTTTAGGCATTTCCACTAATTATCTTGCCTGTGTCATGGTTGCAAATCAATTGGGAAGTGTACAGTTTGCCTTGGGGCCGACGATCGCGATCCGTAGAACATTGTTGGAAAAGATTGGGGGATTTGCAGCAATTTCAGAACATCTGGCCGATGATTTCCAGCTCGGCTACCTCAGCGCTCAGGCCGGGTACAAAGTCGTGCTGTCTGACTACGTGATCGACCATTTGATCTCAACCATCAGCCTGACTGATTTATTTCATCGACAGGTTCGGTGGGCTTGCTGTACCCGCGTCTCAAGATTCTGGGGATATGTGGGACTCATTTTCTCTCACGGAATTGTCACTAGTTTGCTATTTTTATTCCTGACGGGAGGGTCTTTACTAGGTTGGTTTGGGTTTGGATTAACCTGGATTACCCGACTGAGTATGGCTTGGATTGTAGGAGCGATTGGACTTAGAGACTCATCTGTAAAAAAGTTTTTATGGTTGGTTCCTTTGAGTGATTTGATCAATTTCTTGATTTGGCTTTATAGCTTCAGCAGTAACCGCATTGAATGGCGTGGCCAGAAAATGCTTTTGACGAGGGAGGGAAAGTTGGTGCCATTGAAAGTGGAGGTGCCAGCCTATTCTTCTTCCTGCACCCCTCGCTGAAGTTGATCTTTCTAAGGAGTTTTAACTCCAGCACTAAACTGCTAAGAACTTCTGAATGACCGCATGACTGAGTTCACTGGTGGAGCCAGAGGCGACAATACCGCCCTTTTGCATGGCGTAGTACCAGTCTGCCTGCCTTGCAAAGTGGAGATGCTGTTCTACTAACAGCACCGAGATACCTGTGGTTTTAATAATACGCCGCACAGCAGACTCAATTTCTAAAATGATCGAAGGCTGAATGCCCTCCGTTGGCTCGTCAAGAACCAGCAGCTTGGGTTTGCCCATAAGGGCACGGGCGATCGCCAGTTGCTGTTGCTGCCCCCCACTGAGGTCGCCGCCCATTCGTGAAAGCATGGTTTTGAGGACTGGAAACAGCTCAAAAATTTCTTCAGGAATCTCTTGCTTGTTGCCTGAGCCATTGGGTAAAGCTTCCATGCCCAACAGCAGGTTTTCTTTAATCGTCAGGCGAGGAATCACCTCTCGCCCTTGAGGGACGTAGCCAATGCCCATTTTGGCGCGTTGGTAGGTGGGCTTGCGGGTAATGTTTTCGCCTCGAAACTGAATGGTGCCAGCACGGGGGGTGAGTACACCCATAATGCTTTTGA
>JAGVDA010000547.1 GCA_020058975.1 Thermosynechococcus sp. WC_1
AACGGCGCTAATATTGCCGCTCAATATCCCCTGCCGCCATTACATCAAGGGGCTTCTCCCGTTTTCATTACGCGAGCAGTTTTACAAGAGCAGAGCATCCCAACCTGGATTCTGAATGCAGGATTACCCATTGCGCCATCAGTACCTGTCATCGACCTAGGGGGAAAACCTGCCCAATGTTTGAGTACAGGAGCAGCGCAAGATAGGGCTATGGTTCAGCATCTCTTTGAGCAGGGCTTACGCTGGGGGCAAACCTTAGCAGCGGAGGCTCCAGAAAGCTACCTGATTTTGGCGGAGTGTGTAGTGGGTGGCACCACCACGGCATTAGCAGTGTTAGCGGGGCTGGGGTTTGATGCCCAAGGCAAGATCAACAGCAGTCACCCGATTTGTAACCATGACCAAAAATGGAAGTTGGTGCAGCAGGGGTTATCAGCGCTTCCCCCTAATCCCGACCCGTGGAAGGTTTTAGCGGCAGTGGGCGACCCGATGCAGGCGGTTGCCGCAGGGTTAATGTTGTCAGTCAGCCGTACCTGTGGCGTTTTGCTGGCGGGGGGAACGCAAATGCTGGCGGTGTATGCCCTGGCACGGGCGATAGCCCTTCAAGATCACATTCTTTGGAACCCTGAGCAGATAGTGGTGGGCACGACGCGCTGGGTAGCAGAAGACCCGACGGGGGATACGGTAGGGTTAGCCCAAGAGATTAGTCAAGTCCCTCTGGTGGCGACCCAGCTTAGTTTTGCAACCTCCCGCTATGCTCAGCTTCGCGCCTATGAGCAGGGGTTTGTCAAAGAGGGCGTGGGGGCAGGCGGGAGTGCGATCGCCGCTCATCTCTACCAAAACTGGAGCCAGTCTCAGCTTCTCAACGCCATTGAAGCAGAGCTGGATCGCTATCAAGCATTTATAGACAATCCATAGCAAAACGCGCCCTTAATTAAGGGCGCGTTTTGAAAAATAGTTAGATTTTAGATATAGGTGCATTGCCTTAACAGGCGCTGCGTTAGATATAGGCTTTAGCAAGAGCGCTAAAGATTTGTTTCTGTATACTGCACAATCAACTTAGTTCAGTTTTTTGGAGAAGTCTGTGTCCTAGATCACCGAAGTCTGGTTGGCAGCGCTAAACGCTTTGCTAACGTTGCTGTTCAGCGGCGGCAGAAGTTTTCGAGTCATTTCCAGAGTGTTGATATTGTCCGTTGCCCTAGCGTTGGTGTGTTGCGCTATGCTGTGACCATTTCAGGCTTCAAGTCAGGTGATGCTGGCTCAAAATGCAGCACCATAATTTGCTCTGGGCGCAATCCGATAGACTCAAATGTTTGTCCATCGCGATCGCTAAATTCAACCTCAAATGCGGCACCATCAGCTAGTAGTTCAACTACAGTTCCGACTTGTCCGCACCACAGGTTATATTCGGGCAAATTAACGGTTAAGGCTACGACATCTAGTAATTTGGCTGTATTCTTCGTCACTCGTATTACCTCAAATCACTACAAAGGATAGCAGGTTGTTAATCTTGGAATCTCCGAGCCATGCTCGATAATCCAACCACTCCGAAGCGTTGCACTTCTACTTTGCCACGTAATCTTGAAGTCCAGAGTGTAGCGTTGCCCAAATGCATCTTGCCGCCCCAACCGAGCTTCATGAGTTATCACGACTTCAAGCAAAATTTGGCGCAACGCTTTAGCATCATCAGCCGTCATGCCAAGAACCGACAAAAAAAGCCGAGCCTTATGCTTTCCGTCGTCGTGTTCTGAATTTAGGCAGTAGTCGCGTAGTTTGCGAATGTCGATGACTGCATTTTCTGCATTCGGAATCAACATATCCAAGACGATACAGACAGGCTTCAGTCTACCTCAAACTCTTCAGTAAGTGAGACGGTGGCACCGTCGCCGGACACAAAACCTTTGCAACTTAACCGACTATGTTGGTGGGTTCCAGTGCAGCGAATGGTTAGCCAGCATCTCTATGTGTCTCGCCTCACTATCTGTGAAACGTGCTGAGTGAGCAACTGCTCAAATGCCTGCTGCTGCTCGACGCTCTGGAAGACTCGCTTTGGTATCACGGTAAACTGACGCGAGCCGTAGTAAAGAATGTAGGAGTGGGCATCAATTAACGCCCGTGAATACATGCCCCACTGAAGTTGAGAATCAATGTGTGCCGTGCGAAAGTGAATGCCCTCTGGGGAAAACGTGAGTGAATAATGGTCACGGAACTTCGGCTCACGACGAAAGGCCAACAGCGGGATGATGGTGAACGCAGCGACAAGCATGAGGCCAAAAGCGACTGCGACAACGATGCAGGCAATACCAATCCAATGCCCACGCGGTGAGTGCCAAAGATAAGCACCGATGCCCGCAAGGACAAAGGTGACGACAATATCGAGGCGTAAACGAAGGCGCGAAGCGTAATGCGCTCTCAGCGCCCGAACGTAGTCGCTCTCAGCGTATCGAAACGAAAGATTGATGGTCGAATTCACGGGGTACGCTTGATGCTGGCGAACGGGATATATAGCTTTCTTTAAGTAGAGCTAGCCTCAGCCTTTTTCTTCGTGGTTTTAGCGCGAGTTGTTTTAGTCGCCGAAGCTTTTGCCTTAGTTTTAGTTGTAGCAGCTTTGGTTGTTGTTTTGGCTGCGGTCTTTTTGCCGCCTTTCTTAGTACCTGCCTTCTCTAAAACCAGCTTCAGGGCTTCCTCTAGAGAGATATTTTCAACCGTCGTTTCTTCCGGCAGACTGGCGTTAATTTTGCCGTATTTGATATAAGGGCCATAAGGGCCATCATAAATATTGATGGGTTCCCCGTCTTCAGGATGCTTGCCCAGCTCTCGGAGCGCCTGCTTCGCCGAAGCCCGTTTGCCGCGACCCGTTTTAGGAATCGCCAATAGCTCTAGCGCACGCTCTAAAGAGACGGTAAATAGGCTATCTTCAGCCTTGAGAGAGCGAAAATCTTGACCATCTTTACCTTGATCATGCACAATGTAAGGCCCAAAGCGACCTAACCCAACCTTTACAGGCCGTTCCGTCTCAGGGTGAGTACCCAGAAGCCGAGGCAATGCCAAGAGCGCCAACGCCATTTCAAGGGTCACGTCTTCCATCTTTACGCCCTTGGGCAGAGAAGTCCGTTTGGGGTTCTTCTGTCCAGGCTGGGGTGCGTCCCCAAGCTGCACGTAGGGGCCATAGGTAGTGCCCAACATCATGTAGATGGGTTCCCCCGTTTCTGGGTGGAACCCCACTTTTTCGGGCCCCTCAATTTTTTGCTTCAGAATCAGCTCTACCTGATCGGGGTTTAGGTCAGCGGGGGTCATGTCTTTGGGCAAAGATGCGGTGACGGCAGTGCCTTCGCGTTCAGCTTCGACGTAGGGGCCAAAGCGACCAATGCGAACTTTTGCCTCTAACCCAGAAAGTTCAATAGTACGCGCTTCAAGGGCATCAATGCCGTCTTCGCGGTCTTTGACCTGATGCTCTAGCCCTTCATCTCCGAGGTAGAAAGATTGAAGGTAGGGTAGCCACTCTGCTTCACCTCTAGAGATATCGTCTAGGGTTTGCTCCATGCGAGCAGTGAAGCCGACATCTACCAAATCTGGGAAATACTTCTCTAAGAGTGCCGTGACGGCAAAGGCGGTAAAGGTGGGCACAAGGCTGGTGTTGCCCTGACGCTGGACGTAGCCTCGATCAATGATGGTACCAATGACAGAAGCATAGGTACTGGGTCGCCCAATTCCTTCGCTTTCTAAGGTTTTGACCAGGGATGCATCCGTGTAGCGAGCAGGGGGCTGGGTTTCGTGACCGATCGCCTCTAGGGTTTTGCAGGTGGGGCGATCGCCCTTCTTCAGATCGGGCAAAATCACTTCCTGATCATCGAGGGCCGCATCGGGGTCATCTGAACCTTCCACATAGGCACGGAAAAAACCAGGGAAATCAATGCGCTTGCCAGATGCCCTAAAGCCTGCATCTTCGACGTTAATCTGAACGGTGACAAAGGTTTGACGCGCTTCTGCCATTTGGGTTGCGACGGTACGCTTCCAAATCATTTCGTAAATTGCCAGATCCAGCGCCTTTAGCCCTGTTTCTTTGGGCGTTCGGAAGGGGCTACCTGCGGGGCGAATGGCTTCGTGGGCTTCTTGAGCACCTTTAGATTTGGTGGTGAACTGACGGGGTTCAGGGCTAAGGTAGGGGGTGCCGTAGAGGGTTTCGACAGAGGCACGGGCAGCGGCAATCGCCTGTTCTGACAGATGCACTGAGTCGGTTCGCATGTAGGTGATGTAGCCCTGCTCATAGAGGCTTTGGGCAATTCGCATCGTTTCACGGGCAGAGAGACGCAGTTTACGGCTTGCCTCTTGCTGAAGCGTGGAGGTGATAAACGGCGGCGCGGGTTTGCGGGTAACGGGGCGTTCTTCAGTGCCGCTGACCTGCCACTGTTTTTGATCTAGGCGCTGCCTTAATGCCGTGGCTTCGGCCTCATTGAGCAAAACGACTTGGCGACCTTCAATCACCTGACCTGTGTTTTCATCAAAGTCACTGCCTGTGGCGAGTCGCTGACCGTTGAGGCTGACCAGCTTGGCGGCAAAGGCGGTTTTGTCTTTTTCTAAACTCGCCTTGAGATCCCAATAGCTCCCCTGTCTAAAGGCGCGGCGTTCGCGCTCTCGCTGCACGAGTACGCGTACCGCCACAGACTGCACGCGTCCGGCAGAGAGCTTGGGGGCAATTTTTTTCCACAGCAGCGGCGAGAGCGTGTAGCCCACCAATCGATCGAGAATGCGGCGCGTTTCTTGGGCGCGAACGAGGCGCTGATCTACCTCTCGACATTTGCCTAAGGCCGCTTTAATGGCCTCATCGGTAATTTCATGGAACACCATCCGTTTGATGGGCACCTTGGGCTGCAACACCTGAATCAGATGCCAGCTAATGCTTTCTCCTTCTCGGTCTTCGTCAGTGGCAAGCAGCAGCTCATCGGCATCGGCGAGTGCCTCTTTCAGCTCTTTAACCAGCTTCTTCTTATCTTTAGACACCACATAGAGCGGCTCAAAGTTAGCGTGGACATTAACCCCCAGAGAAGACCACTTTTCAGCCTTAACCGCTGCTGGAATTTCGCTCGCATCCCTCGGCAGATCCCGAACGTGACCCATCGAAGCCTCAACCCGATAGCTAGAGGGTAGAAAGTTCCGAATGGTTCGGGCTTTGGTAGGAGATTCAACAATAACCAGCGTGGACATAGGACGCGATCAACCCAAAGGAGTATGAAACAAAACCGAGCTTAATCAGCCATTGTAGGCAACACCGTTGCAAAGACCTTCCGTAGATGGACGGATTTGTTTTCGTTGCGGCTGATTGAAGCGAATGAAGAATTAGCAAAGATGCGTATAAGACATTAGAGAGTTACAAACGGCGCTGTTGTCAAGTCTTCTCGTGCAGAAATCATAGCGCTTCTATAATCTATATTGAATCCTGCTATCGTGCTTGGGCAGCAATGCGGGTTAAAATTTTCAATGTGTTACATCGGTCTTAAGCCAATCATGGTTTGCTTAAGGTAATTTGCAAAGCTTAGAACGTTATTCACGGCACCCCTATGGACTTTGCCAATCTCGGAAGTCAGCTTAATGCGTTGGCTATTTTGCCAGAGAGCGTCGTTACTATTACGCTGCTGGTTGTTCTTGTCAGCGATATCACGTTGGGGCGTACTTCGGTAAAGTGGACGCCCTACCTGGCGATCGCCGGACTCCTCGCGGCGGTCGTTCTGCTGGTGCTCCAGTGGGATCAGCCCAATACCATTGCCTTTTTGGGCAGCTTTAATGCCGACAACTTCAGCATTGTGTTTCGCGGCATTATTGCGCTGTCGTCTGCAATTACCATTTTGATGTCGGTTCGCTATATCGACCAGGCGGGTAGCGACCTGGGCGAATTTATCAGCATTTTGCTCGCGGCAACCGTCGGCGGCATGTTTTTGTCCGGTGCTGAAGAGCTGGTCATGATTTTTGTGTCGCTAGAGACGCTGAGTATTGCGTCTTACCTGATGACGGGCTACATGAAGCGAGATCCGCGCTCGAATGAGGCGGCGCTGAAGTACCTGCTGATTGGTGCATCTAGCTCAGCGATCTTTTTGTACGGTTTATCGCTGCTGTACGGCCTATCGGGCGGTCAAACCCATCTAGCGGGGATCGCAGCGGCTTTGGGCAACGGCACAGAAAATTCTTTGGGTCTGCTCATTGCGCTGGTGTTTGTGATTGCGGGTGTCAGCTTCAAAATTGCGGCGGTGCCCTTTCACCAGTGGACCCCTGACGTGTACGAGGGTTCCCCTACGCCTGTGGTGGCCTTCTTGTCTGTGGGTTCTAAGGCAGCAGGGTTTGCCCTTGCGATTCGCTTACTGACGGACGCCTTTCCGGCGGTGGTGGAGGAATGGCGCTTTATCTTTACGGCGCTGGCCATTCTGAGCATGGTGCTGGGGAACGTGGTGGCGATCGCCCAAACCAGCATGAAGCGGATGTTGGCCTATTCTTCGATTGGTCAGGCAGGGTTCATCATGATTGGCATGGTGGTGGGCACTGAAGCCGGCTACTCCAGCATGGTATTTTACCTGCTGATCTACCTGTTTATGAACCTAGGAGCCTTTGCCTGCGTCATTCTGTTTGCACTGCGAACCGGAACCGATCAAATTAGTGAATACGCAGGTCTGTACCAGAAAGATCCGCTGCTAACGCTGGCGCTGAGCATTTGCCTACTGTCGCTGGGGGGCATTCCGCCATTAGCTGGATTTTTTGGCAAGCTGTATATTTTTTGGGCGGGTTGGCAAGCGGGAGCCTATGGCTTGGTGCTGCTGGGCTTAGTCACTAGCGTGGTGTCGATTTACTACTACATCCGCGTTGTGAAGATGATGGTGGTAAAAGAATCCAACGAAATGTCGGAGGTGATCAAAAACTATCCGGTGATCAACTGGCAGCCCTTTGGCATGAGGCCCCTACAGGTGGGCATTATTTTTGCAATCATCACGACTTCTCTGTCAGGCATTCTGTCTAATCCGCTGATTACGATTGTGAATCATTCGGTGGCGGATGTGCCTAAACTCCAGAGCGGTTCGGTCGTGGCTAGAGAAATGGAAAAGAACGGGCGATCGCAGCCTGTTGCAGCCGTCATCGCAGCCAAATCCATCGCGCCAAAACTTTAGTTGAAGACCGATTCGCTATTTTATCTGCTTTTCCAAACTGCACCAGACATTTTGTTTGATGTGTTGGGTCGCGTCCCTGCCGTTGAAAATGCCTATGACTTTTGCTCTGTTGAGCTAAAGCAGACAGCCTTTCGGATAGATGGGGTGTTTGTGCCCCGTCCTGAGACAAATGACTCAACGGTCTACTTCGTCGAAGTGCAGTTTCAGGAAGATGAGTTTTTCTATCAGCGATTTTTTGCTGAGATTTTTCTGTATCTGCGTCAAAACCCAGCCGTAACGCAATGGCAGGCGGCTGTTTTATTTTCAAAACGCCGTATCGAGCCATCCCAGACTTCTGCCTATGCGGTGCTACTGGACAGTTCTCAAGTTCAGCGAATTTATTTAGAAGACCTACAGCAAGAATCTAAGGTGTCCATAGGTATTGGGCTGATTCAGCTCATTATCTCAACCCCAGGACAAGTGGCTGAGCAAGCCAAATCTCTTTTAGATCGCCTCCATGCTGATGAACAGAGCAAGCTTTCTCGTCAGGCCATAATAGAGTTAATAGAGACAATCGTGGTTTACCAGTTTCCGTTGCTAAGCAGGGAGGCAATTGAGCAAATGTTAGGACTCAGTGAATTAAAACAGACGCGGGTTTATCAAGATGCTCTACAAGAAGGCATTGAGCAGGGTATTGAACGAGAGCGATCGCTAATTCTCAAGCTATTGACCCGTCGCGTTGGGAGTGTCTCTGCCCAATCTGAGGCTAAGATTCTGAAGCTTTCCGTTACTCAGCTTGAAGCGTTGGGAGAGGCACTACTAGATTTTTCGAGTGCTGCTGATTTACAGGATTGGCTGACTAAAGTATTTCCCTAGCTACTGACGGGAAAGGTGATTGCACAACTGCCCCTCACCGAATTGAAAGTCACCACCATTTAATGGGTTTCACCGTACCGTAAAACTTTTGAATTTTCTCTCTGCCCGACAATCTGCCTTTATTGCGCTTAAATCTGTCCATAAAGGTGCCTTTGCAGATGTTGCCCTTGATCGTGTCTTGGCAAACCACACCCTCTCTGATGCTGATCGCCGATTGCTGACGGAGCTGGTGTATGGGTGTGTACGACGAATGCGATCGCTGGATACCCTCATTGACCAACTGGGTCGTAAACCAGCCCTCAGCCAGCCTCCTGATGTGCGCACTGCACTGCATTTAGGGCTATACCAACTTCGCTATTTAGAGCATATTCCGCCCTCCGCTGCGGTCAATACCACTGTTGACCTGCTCAAGCAAAACCGGATGGGTGGGCTAACGGGCTTTGTGAATGGCTTACTGCGCCAGTATTTACGGCTTAGAGAAGCCCAAGACCCGCTGACGTTACCGACAGACTCTGTTGAGCGCCTTGGCGTTTTGCACAGCTACCCCGATTGGATTGTGCAGACCTGGATCGACAGTTTGGGGTTAGAAGGTGCTGAGCAGCTTTGCCTCACCCTAAACCAGCCCCCCAGTATTGATCTTAGAATTAACCCTCTCAAAACTGATCGCGATGCTGTACAGACGGCTTTTGAAGCTTATGGCGTGACCACAACGCCGCTACCGCCGTTGCCTCAAGCCCTTAGAATTGTGGGTAATTCTGGTCCCATTCATCAACTCCCAGGCTATGGCGAAGGCTGGTGGATGATTCAAGAAGCCAGCGCTCAACTGGTGGGGCATTTGGTGAATCCAGAGCCAGGGGCGATCGCGATTGATTTATGTGCCGCACCAGGGGGTAAGACGACTCATCTTGTGGAACTGATGCAGGGGAGTGGGGCTGTGTGGGCGTGCGATCGCACTGCATCTCGTCTTAAACGCCTTCAGCAAAATCTGAATCGCCTGCAAATCAACACGGTCAACCTTTGGGAAGGGGATGGTCGGAGTTTATCTGCCGAGATTCCACTGGCGGACTACATTTTGATAGACGCACCCTGCTCTGGATTAGGCACCCTAAACCGTCATGCTGATGCCCGTTGGCGGCAAACGCCAGAATCGGTTCAGGAATTGTCTGAGCTGCAAGGGCAGTTACTGAGTGCGGCAACACAGCACGTTAAGCCAGGGAGCGGCGTGATTGTGTACGCGACCTGTACGCTCCATCCTAAAGAGAATGAAAGTGTTATTACCCGTTTTCTAGAGCAGCACCCACAATGGCAGCTTGATGTAGAAAAAGTAGCATCCAACTCTATACTTGAAGCGCTACAAACTGAACCAGGCTGGATTAAGATTTGGCCTCATGAGCAGGCGATGGACGGATTTTTTATGGCGCGGTTAAGACAGGTTTTTTAGGTCAAGACAAGGTTTTAACTTATTTGCTGAAATTTATATTTTTGATAAAATAAATACGATAAATTAATGTGATTTAGCTATTGTATCTTTGGAGTAAGCATGACTTTTATCTTTATACCAAATGAAGGAACAGACTCAATTAAATTTGGTATGAAACCTGAAGAGATTAGTAAAATTTTAGAACAAGAATGTGAGGGTCACGCTAATTTAAGAAGCGAATACAGTGAAGCATATGAAGAATGGGGTCTGTACATTTTTTACAAGAAGGATGAAGCAGGTGATTGGATTTGCTGTCGAATACTTTTTAAACCCGAAAAAACAAGTTTAATATTCCAAAAAAAAGAACTTCTTTCAATCGATCTTATTGAGCTGGTTGACTTTTTGTTGCAATTTGACAAAGATATCGAAACAGAAACTGATTTCATAAGATTTCATGGAATTGGAGTATTGCTAGGAGGTCAAGGGTTAGAAATTGAATCGAATTATGATTTTCCTCCAGATTATATCGGCATAGAGAAAGTCGACTAATACATCTGAATTTCAATTTCTTGGATTATTCTTGTTGAATAATGCACTCGCAGGGTGAGTTGAGGAATAAAATCTGAAACTAACTCCTCGTTTTTATTGATATTGCTAAGAACCCTCAGCCTCCCGCATTTGCACAAGCATGACCCCGTGGGATGTACCTAGGCGCGTTGCCCCCGACAAAATCAGTGATAAAGCCTGTTCCACTGTCCGAATACCGCCAGAAGCCTTAATGCCAATTCGATCTTGAGTCAGCTCCTTCAGCAGCCTCACATCTTCAACCGTTGCGCCACCTTGCCAGCCCGTACTGGTTTTGAGAAATTCAACCCCAGCCTCCATACAAAGCTTCGCCGCCATCCGCTTTTCAGCATCCGTTAGCACAGCGGTTTCTAAAATAGCCTTAACAGGCGCATCAGAAAGCGCACAAATTTGGGCAATTTCTTGGTGAACCGCATCAAAGTCGCCCTGCTTGAGCCAGCCTAGGTTAATCACCACATCCAGCTCAGCCGCACCATTTTCGAGGGCTTCTTGAGCCTCATACAGCTTAACCCCAGTGGTGGTTGCACCTGTTGGGAAGCCAATGACCGTACAGACGCTAGGGTTTCGATTGTGAAGGAGTTCAACCGCCTGTTTGACGCGGCTAGGATACACACATACGGTAGGGAAATGATACTTATCCGCTTCCTCGCAAAGCTGGGCGATCGCCGTTTCCGTTGCCATTGGGTTCAGTAAAGTGTGGTCGATATAATCCGCTAAGTTAAGGTCAGGGTTAGACATTAGAACAAAGAACCTCTCTAAGCGCAAACAGGAGCCTGATCTACTGTAGACGGCAGCACAACCATTTTGGGTAAACCATGATGAAGCGTTGGCACAAACAAATCACCTTGGTAGGGTTCGGCTTCATTGCGGTTCTTGCTGCACCGCCAACCTGGGGACTTTCTGCGCCGTCAGTCCGTAGCCAGCGGGGCATGGTGACATCTGCCCATCCGTTAGCCAGCGAAGTAGGGCTATCTATTCTTAAGCAGGGTGGCAATGCCGTAGATGCTGCCACTGCCACCACCTTGGCGATTTCCGTCGTGGAGCCATTTTCGGCTGGCATAGGCGGCGGCGGATTTTTGCTATTTCGACAAGCTTCCACAGGCACCATCAAAGCCCTCGACTTTCGAGAGAAAGCGCCCCTCAAGGCCACTGCAACCATGTATCTAGATGCTCAGGGCAAGGTGCGCCCCAACGCCAGTACCGATGGCTATCTTGCCGTAGGCGTTCCAGGCACGATCGCCGGATTAGCCGACGTTCAGCAGCGTTACGGTCGCTTACCTTGGGCAACAGTGGTGCGGCCTGCCATTGCATTGGCAGAGCAGGGGTTTGTGGTGAGCGATCGCCTTTCTCAAAACACCCAACTCCGTCTAGACGTATTCAAAACCAACCCCGCAACCCTCGCCATTTTTGCCCCCAATGGACAGCCGTTAAAACCAGGAGCGCGTCTCGTTCAAAAAGATTTAGGGCAAACGTTGCGGACAGTTGCCCAAGACCCCAAACAGTTTTATACCGGAAACATTGCTAAGGCGATCGCCCAAGATATGCGGCTTCACGGCGGCTTCATCACCCTAGAAGACCTGAAAGCCTACAAACCAACCTGGCGAAATCCCGTCTGTGGCACTTTTAAGCAAATGCAGGTCTGCTCCATGCCGCCCCCTTCTTCGGGTGGCGTACATCTGATTCAGCTTTTGAACCTATGGAGTGGCGCAAACTTAGACAAACAACCCTGGCATAGCCCCGACGCGCTCCACTTCATGACCGAAGCCATGAAAATTGCCTACGCAGATCGCGCCATTCACCTCGGTGATCCTGGCTTTGTAAAAGTGCCTGTCACTGCCTTAATTAACCCAGCCTATGCCAACCTCCGTCGTCGCGAAATTTCGATGGGTCAGGCACGGGCTTCGACACAGGTGAAAGCTGCGTCGCCTGAGATGATCGGGCGATGTTTGAGCAGAAAAGAATCGACTGAAACCAGTCACTTAACGGTCGTAGACCAAGATCGTAATGCGGTTAGCCTAACGTTTACCGTCAACCTCAGCTTTGGCGCTGGCGTGGTGGCGGCGGGGACTGGCATTATGCTCAACAACGAAATGGATGATTTTGCGATCGCCCCCAATACCCCCAACGCCTTTGGGTTAGTGGGAAACCAGGCCAATGCGATCGCCCCTGGCAAAATCCCGCTCTCTAGCATGACCCCCACCATCGTGACCGAAAATGGCAAACTCAAGCTTGCTGTGGGTTCCCCAGGTGGCAGCACTATTATTACGACCGTATTTCAGACTTTGCTCAATAGCTTGGTCTATAAAATGGACGCAGGCAAAGCCATTTCTGCCCCTCGGATTCACAACCAGTGGCTTCCTGATCAACTTCGATTTGAGAACGGTGAGTTGAATGCGGCTACCCTCAATGCGCTGAAGGCACGAGGGCAGGTTTTGGAGGGGCGATCGCCGTGGGGGAATGCCAATATGATTGTGGTCAGCCCTGATAATACGCTTGAAGGAGCTGCCGATCCACGCGGCGAGGGGTCTGCCAGAGGATACTAAGCCAAAGGATAATCGCCAGTCACATAAACCCTGTCTAAACTGGTTTTTATTTTGATTAGGCAGCAACTTCTATGTAGGCAGATGAAGTAGATGGCTTAGGAATTTCGTATCCTTCTAATTTAAGTCCATCCAAATGAAACTCTATCGCTTCGCGCATATTCTGCTCAACTTCTTCATAGGTTTCACCTGTTGAAACACAACCTGATAAGTCTGGCGAATAAGCTGAATACCCAGTCTCTGTTTTTTCAATAATGGTAAGATACCGCATCACTTCAAACCTGCTTGCTTCAAGATACTATTCAATGTTCCTGGTGCGAGGTCATCGCTTGGTTTTCCAGGAATGGTTACTAATCCAGCCTTAGTAGGATGTTTGTATTGACGATGACTGCCTTTTACTCGAACGAGAGACCGTTCATTACTTTCAATTATTTTGATTACTTCTCTAACCTTCATAATTTTGACCTAGAGAAGAATTTAGGTTAAACCTTATGCTTAGTTAGGTTTCGCCATACTCTACAAATATAGCTCGACAAAGAACAACTAGATCGCTTACGCGCTGAAGCGACTGGAATAGGGTTTATACGCTTTTCTATGTTGCTCTGACAGGTCCGGCCTTTCTGAGCGCGTTTGTATTTTTGATGAAGGCGATCGCAGGGGAAGACCTTGCCGAAACTCTTCCGAATCTTTTGCTGCAAAGCGGCGTAGGCGCTGGCTTAATCTGGCTTTGGCGGCGAGAGCAGCCTCTAAAGTAACGGCAGCGGTGGCAAGGGTTTTCGAGTCATTACCAGAGTTTACTTCAATGCTTTAATCGTAACCATTCCTCCTTCGATTGTTTGAATCCGTAAATCGTAGCCGCGCAATAATCGCATCCCAATTAGAGGAATGGTTTCGGACTCGTTGACGTAAATCTCGCGATATTGCCCATCCCAGATCACGATCGCTGTATAAACCTCAAAAGTACAGGAGGTTCCATCACCCAATGTCGCAACATCACGACCTTCCCAACTGAGTTCCAGAGCCGAGATAATATCGAATGGCAAGGTTAGGAAGCCAGAAAATCCTGTATCAATAACGGTATCTACCAGTTGTGTTGTCGCATTATTCTTGATGACAATTGGCAATGTTGCTTCACAACTTTGATTCACAATGCCTTGCATCATCGCTTCGTTCTTAAACTTCGCGCGCCAAAGTGATCAACGGCTGGATGCCCAATGCGAACAAACCATGTCTGGGCATCTGGCAATCGCGATAAAAGGCGTTTTGATGCTGCCAGCAGCTCATCTGCAACCTCAAAGGCTCCTGTTTCAATATCGATCGCCACAATCTTGCCATCATTGCCTTCTTCGACTTGCGATCGAATCTCTGAATCGTATAGAGCATCACCCTTCTGAGCAAACTCTTCTTTGCTATAACGGGGCTGTCGAACTGTCATAGGTTGACCTCGCCATGATCTGAGATCTTCATTTTACCTGTGATCGCAGGGAAAAACCTTGCCGAAACTCTTCCGAATCTGCTGCTGCAAAGCGGCGTAGGCGCTGGCTTAATCTGGCTTTGGCGGCGAGAGCAGCCACCCAAGTGACGAATTAGGCTTCAGCGGTGAGTTGGCAATAATCTAGCGATCCAGATCGACGGCATGATCAGGGATTGGGCTAAAATAGAATCCATCTTAAGAGGGCAAGTTGCTATGCTCAGTGATGAACTCGGAATGCAATTGCATGATCGCGAGACAATAGGTGAACTGCTAACAATCCAAGAAAAAGCGCAACTTGAGGCTTGGTATGCCCAAAAGGACGCAGCGGAAACAGCAATGCTGAATGTTTCCCAGGTGCCGCTTCCAAATTTAGTTGTACTACAAGAGCAGGTCGATATTACGATTTCACAACTCACTGCTGGCATTCAGCGACTTCAGCAGATTACCCAAGAAAATAAATCACTGCGTGAAGAGATCGCTAAACTCAAGCAGCAATTTACTCTCCCCCAATCTGCATGAGTTTGACCGCATCAATTAGAGAACAGGTGCGTCACCGCGCTCAGAGCGCTTGCGAATTTTGTGGAATCACTGAAATTGATGCTGGTGGTATGCTGACGATTGATCATTTTCAGCCTCGCACCAAGGCAGGCTCAGATACGTTAGAGGATCTGATTTATGCTTGCAATCGACTCAGCCAGATTCTGGCATTCCTGTGCAGCACGGTTGTTAGCCTGCTGATTACTACATCTTTGAATACATACTCTTAACTTGTTCATCATATATTTTTGATAACACACTTTTAGGAGAAGCTAATTCTACAAAACTACATGCATCAACAAGTAGTTCTCCAGAATTTCTCAGAAAAAACTCAACAGGAACTTTTGGAAAACGCTTATCGTTCACGAAGATCATAAAACGATGACCCCAGATTATGAAGCTTTGAACAGTGAAGGCTTGGTCATATTTCCTAGGGGGAAACCCCATGATCATGTCCGGATAAAAAACTCCATCAAGTTCATATCTGGAAACCATAATTGGATATTTCTTTTCATCTGGAACATTCTCATCAAGCAAGGTTCGTCTTAGTTTATCTTCATAAATACCTAAGTTGTACGACTCAAAGAATGGGTCAGATGTTATAGACATCCGCCACACAATAGATAAAATTGCTAACTTAAATTCTTTATATCTAATACCTTCAACTTTGAAATTTTTTCTAAAGTC
>JAGVDA010000199.1 GCA_020058975.1 Thermosynechococcus sp. WC_1
CGATCGCCCACGGGTCAAGGTTGAGTGTTTAAGATTACTGGCAACATTAAAGTTAAACCCTGCACGGACAAGGCTCATTTCAGGATTTGTGGATACCTACCTGCGTCTGAATGTGCAAGAGGAGCAGGTGTTTCAAGAAGCAGTTGGTACACTAGAAGGGACAGAGCGAGAAGGCATCATGCAGATTGTAACGAGCTGGATGGAACAGGGCATTGCTGAAGGTGAACAGCGTGGCAGAATCGAGGGAGAGAGATCGCTCATCCTGCGTCTTCTAGCGCGTCGCGTCGGCACTCTCCCTGCCACCGTTGAAGCCCAAGTTCAAGCTCTCGCAGTGCCACAGCTTGAGGCTTTGGGTGAGGCGCTGCTGAATTTTGCAGGATTGGATGACTTGACCGGTTGGTTGCAGGGGCAATAGCGGGGGCACGACGATCGTTTTTGCCGACAATGATTTCCCCATTTCTTAGATCCCAACCAGCAATACTTTAGGCGTAGGCAGCCCATACTGTTGTTTAGATAAGTTCAGGTTTTATGTGGGCAAAACCAGTCAAGTGACTGGTCAGCGATTAGTCTTGTCCCGCCATCACCTTCTACGCAGGAATTTCCACTTTTTGGGTTTGCCCTAACTCAAAAGATTGATGAATTGCCTGAAGTGCTTTAACGCCCTCCTCCTTCGCTACCACGCAGCTTACCCGAATTTCAGAAGTGGCAATCATTTGAATATTGATGCTGTTGCTAGCTAACGCCTCAAACATTTGCGCCGCTACGCCTGGACGACCGAGCATCCCCATCCCCACAATGCTCACCTTGGCAATTTCAGAATCTGCCGTAATCTCAGCGCCTTCCATTTTACGGCTAATTTCTTCTAAGAGCGTCTTTGCCGATGCCAGGTCGATTTGCGGGACGGTGAAGGCAATATCGCGGGTCATTACGCCGTGGGTAGAATGCGATCGCTGGGACTGAATAATCATATCCACGCTAATATTTGCCGCCGCCAGCTTCTGAAAAATATGCGCCGCCATCCCTGGGCGATCGGTTACGTTACGGATTGCCAGCCGCGCCTGTTTCAAATCTAGAGCAACCCCGCGCACCGCAGGCCAGTTAGGGTCAATAAACGTCTGGGCAGGGGAACTCTCGACCTCAAACTGGGTGCAGAGTTCTGCAATGGCGCGATCGCAGTCTTTTTTTGCAATCGTGCAGCTCACATTGACTTCAGAAGTCGAAATCATCTGAAGGTTGATGTTGGCATCGGCTAAGGTGCGAAACATCTGCGCTGCAATGCCGGGTCTGCCAATCATGCCAGCACCCACAATGCTAATTTTGGCAATCTCGCGGTCTATCATCACTTCCGTTTGGTCAAGGCTGTCGCCCCGCCGTTTTTGCAGCATCGGGCCAAAAGCCGTTGAAACCGCCTCGGCTTGATTGAGCGAAGCATGATCGACCGTAAACGCAATATCGTTGGTGTTGCCGTCATGAATGGACTGAATAATGAGGTCAACATTTACCTGCTGTTTCGCCAATACCCCAAACAGATGGGCGGCAATGCCAGGACGATCTTCTACTCGCAGCAGCGCCACTTTAGCCTGGTCTAAGTCAAAGCGAACGCCGTCTACTGGGTGGCCTAGCTCTAGGTTTTGGAGCGGACGGGGCGCAATATCGGGTGCAACGATTTTGGTGCCAGGTTCATCACTCCAGCTTGAGCGCACCACCATCTGTACGCCGTAATTGCGGGCAATTTCTACCGCGCGTGGATGCAGAACCTTTGCCCCGAGGCTGGCAAGCTCTAGCATTTCATCACAGGTAATTTCTTCTAGCAGACTGGCGGTTTCGACAAGGCGCGGGTCAGTGGTAAGTACCCCAGGCACATCAGTATAAATTTCACAGAGATCTGCTTTTAGCGCCGCTGCCAATGCCACCGCCGAGGTATCTGAGCCACCGCGCCCGAGGGTGGTTACTTCTAAATCTGCGGTATTGGTAATGCCCTGAAACCCCGCAACTACCACAACCTTTCCTTCGGCAAGGTGACGCTCCATCCGCTCGGTTTCAATGCCTAAAATACGGGCGCGGGTGTGGGCGGCTTCGGTCACAATGCCCACCTGCGCCCCTGTCAGAGAGATGGCAGGCTGCCCTAGGTTTTGTAACGCCATGCTTAAGAGGGCGATCGTTACCTGCTCCCCTGTCGAGAGCAGCATATCCATCTCGCGGCGGGATGGGTTTTCTGAGACTTCATGGGCAAGCTGCACCAGGCCATCAGTGGTTTTCGCCATTGCAGACACCACCACGACCAGGGAGTGACCCGCATCGACCGTAGCCTTGACCCGTTCGGCAACGGCCTTAATGCGCTCCGCCGAGCCAACAGAAGTGCCACCGTATTTCTGAACGATGCGTGCCATGCAAACTTACCTATGCCCTGAATAAACAATGTTTTGCGCCATCTGAATCGCCTCGGCGGCGGTGGCAATAGCCCCTTCGGCGTGGGCTAACTCTAGCGCAGCCAAAAGCTGCCCTACTAAAGGTCCTGAAGCCAACGATAGGGTACGCATTAAGACTTGTCCAGACACCAGCGGGGTGGGGTGGGCGATCGCACTTTCTCCGTTCAAAAACTCATCCACCAAGGGCGCAATGTCGGCAAGGGGAATACCAGCGGCGATCGCCACTACTGCCACCGCCGGAAACGCATCCCGCACTAGCCGAAACAGCACATACTGCTGGCGACGACTGAGGGCACCCTGGCTTAAGTCTTGCCGGAGAGAGCCTAAGCCTTGAAGTACCGTCAGCACCAGGTTAATTTCGGCCTTGCTGTATTTCATCGCCTGGAGGGTTTGTCTGGCAATCTGTAGGTCTGAATCCACTAAGCCTACGAGTTTTGCCGTGGTAAACAGCGTGCGGCGCACCCCCTCACCACTCTTGGGGCGATCGCTAAGGGTGCGATGCAGCAGCACTTCTAACTGCGACCAACGCGCCGTCACTTCGGCTTCTGCCTGATCCATGTGCCCAATCAGCGCCAGACCCTCTGTCGTGGCGTGGGCAAAAGATGAACGCAGAAGTCCATCCTGCCAAAGATCCGTCAGCCACAGCGTCCCCTTGGCATGGCTCAGCAGGTAACTCAGCTCTACTCGAATTCGCTCGGCAGCAACCCTAGACAAAAGCGGAGCCAAGGCATGAAGCTGAAGCCGTGTCTGGGCATCGACTGAAAAATTGAGCTGCGCGGCCTGACGATAGGCGCGCAATAGCCGCAGCGGGTCATCTTTGAGATTTTCTGCCGACACCATCCGCAGCGTCCGTTTGGCTAAGTCTTTGCGTCCGCCTAAGGGGTCTACCAGGGTTTGGGTATGGGGCGAATAGGCGATCGCATTAACGGTAAAGTCCCGACGCTCTAGGTCTTCAACTAAGCTATCGCCCACCTGTAGCGCAAAGTCTGCGGTGGCGTGGTCAAACACCACCCGCGCAATTTGGCGCTCGGCATCTAGTACCACAAACCCTGCCTTGTAGTGACGGGCGATCGCCTGTGCGGTCTGGATGGAATCTTGCGGCATCACAAAATCGAGGTCTAGGTAGGGCGACGCATACTCTAAAAGCGCATCGCGCACACATCCCCCCACCAAATAAGCCGTGGTTGGAATCCAATCCAAACTAAACGGCCAGTATTGGGGTGACAAAGCCGAAGACTGCAATAGCGGAGATTTAAGTAACAAAGAATTCATGCGTTGCTAAGATAACAAGGCGACAGTTGGGCTTGGAAACACTCTACCCAACAGTCTGCCTGTTCTTTAACAAATGGGCGAGGGGAGACTCGAACTCCCACGACCGAAGTCGCCACATTTTGAGTGTGGTGCGTCTACCATTCCGCCACTCGCCCTTGAATGAGGCTTTTCTATCTTATATCAGACCGCACGATGAGACAACATGTTTGCGATCGTCCCCTGTCGCTTCAATCAATCGGGTGGCTCAGTTGCAAACAGGTCAATATCATCCATTGGGTAATGTTTGCGATTACCCGTCCACAAAGGACAGCGCTGCTGGCGCGCGGTAGCAGCAAGCAAATAATCTTCTAGAGAAATGCCTTGAAATGCTTTTCGGTAGCGATTGGCATAATGTCCTGCCACACGAGCTACTTCTCCATCAAGGGTTAGAGCCTGACACAATCCAAAGAAGGTTTCAATCTGGCGATGCTCACGTTTGAATGCGCCTGCATAAACTTCGGCTATCACTATGGGCGAAAGCAAAAATATCGTGCCACGTTCTGCCAGTTCTAAAAAGCGCTCAACGGTTTTAGGATGCTTTTTCATCAAATGAATGACGACATCAGTACCTAAAAGCAAGCGCTCAGTCGTCATTTTGCTCATTTTTGAGTATCCGGCTGGAATTACGGAGCGATCGCACGTATTGCTCTGGTTCGCAGTCGGCAAAGCTTTCTAGTGGTGCCATCTCCTCAAAAAACTGGCGCACGTCACTACTAGAGGAGTTGCGCTGAAGGTCTTTTTCGACTGCCCGACGAATCAACTCAGATATGCTCAGCCCATCAAATCTTGATCGTGCTTTTAGCCGCGCGTGAAGGTCGTTTGGCAGGTAAATTTGCGTTCGGTGCATGGCCTAAAGTTTGTGTTTGATGTACAAAATTATACATCGTTTGTAAGACCTTAATGGTTTTAACCAAAATGTAGTCATTTTCTGCCAATGATTCAGGGATGATCGCCGGCGAACTACATAATTTCATCGGTGCTTGATTTGCTGGTGGCGGCTGTATTGTGCACAGCAGCACTGATACATAAAGGATGACTGATGTATCTGGGCATTCTAATTAAGGACAAAATTTGAATTGTTGTTGAAATTGGATCAGCCCTCTTAAGGAAACGATATGCGCCCCTTACGCCCCATTGAACCCAGTCTTCTGCAAGATCTCATTGCGCAGGGCGATCGCGTTTTGGAGCAGCCCACTGAAATTCTGTTGTCTTTGGCTCAAGATTCTCTTACGCCTAGAGCGCTTCTAGAGGTTTTGGTGAATTGTGCAGATGCGTCGGTGGCGGACGTAGCAAGGCTACATGTGAATTGGGCTGGGGAGTTGGCGGATTGGCAGGCTGAGATTGATGCGGTGTTTCAAACGGCGCAACTGGGGCAAAATGATCGCTTGGCGGTGGAATTACTAAAGCTGGGGCCTGTGCCACCAGAATTTTTAAGTGAGTGGGTGCCTGCCAATGTGTTAATTCAGGCGTTGAAAAATCCTCACATGCCGTTACGCTATCGCCTTAAGCTGCTGGAGCGTCTGGCACAAGAGCCGACGCTAGACCCACGATTACAGGTGGCAGAATCGCCCGAAACGCCTTTGGCTGTGTTGGAGCAGTTGGTGGGGGATTTAGAGTTGCCTGTGCGCTTGGCAACGAAGTATAACCCTGCCTGCCCGTCTGCATTGGTTCAACTGGTGGAGGGGCATCACGAGATCGCTTGTGGTTGGAGTACAGATGCAGAACAGTTGGCGAGTCTAGGGCTAAGTCGGTGGGATTGGGTTCGATTGGCGGTAGCGCAGAATCCATCCACGAGCGCGGAAACGTTGATAGAATTGGCCAACGATCAAGTTTTGAAAATTCAGCTTGCGGTTGCGAAAAACCCTGGTACGCCTTCTTCTGTATTAGCGGTTTTGGTAGCGCACCCCGATGCTGCCATTCAGGCTGCGATCGCAGCGCACCCCAATGCCACTGAAACTATCTTAAATCAGGTTTTCCCAACGCAGCAGCAATCTTTAATGCAGCGCAAAGATTTGCCCGTTAGTATTTTGCAGCGATTTTTTGATGAGCGCTCAACGGCTACACCACTTTGGCGGAACCAAAATCTGCGCTACTTTTTAATGCAGCAGCCGAATACACCGACTTCAGTTTTAGCTGAGTTTGCTAGGGTAGATTTAGAGGCAGTAAGGGCCGATCTAGTTGCTAACCACCCCAAAAATCCTCCAGAAATTATAGAACAATGGGTCATAGGAAATACTGAATTTCTTGCTGAGGTTGCTCGACATCCTAATATTTCAGTCGAAATTCTACATAATCTTGTTCAGTATTCAAGTGAGAAGATTCAGCTTGCAGTTGCTAGCAATCCTCTAATGCCTGAGTTTTTGCGAATTCAGCTTTTGGAGCGACTCTTAGAAAGCTCTGAGCATCGAATTAAGGTTGAAATTGCTAAGAATTCTCAAACGCCCCTGGTGATTCTTGAGCAGTTAGCAGGTGCTTCTACAAGCGTAAATTTAACGGTAGCGGCTCTTCGCTCCATCGTGCCCAGCATTTCATCTGCTTTGTGCGATCGAATTAGTGGCTTTATTTCCCATCGACAGTCTTCTAAACAAATCTTATTTTGGCTAAGGCAGGATGCTGCCTTTCGTGACCCAATTCTACAAGAGTGGCACGAACTAATTGTCTCTCTTGACGACATAGATAGGCAAACTATCAAAGCTTTAGGAATGTCGGTATTACCCATGATTGGGATGAGTGGTGGTGCCTCTCGACAAGATCGAGTTTGGTTGGGAGCAAATCCGTTTGAAAGTGAGAATGAGCTAACAGAGCACTATATTCTCTACGGTTTACTAATCTGGTCTGATATATCCAATAGCAACGACAATGCAAATAAAGAGATAATCGCGGCATTGTTAGGAAACGCTAGTATTCCTGGTAGCCTGCGTGATCGCCTATGGCAACAGTATAGGCAAGAACCTGATGATTTTGGACGCTATCAAGATATACCTTTACGCTTAGCGCTTGCTTGTAATTTGTCTGTACCTGAATTAGAGCGCTTAGAGTTCTTACAACAAATCGTCGATTCTAATGTCAGAAATATTCCTGATGCAATAATTAGGAGTGTGCATACGCCAGTATCAATCTTAGAACGCATTGCACAACAAGGTGAAGGTGGTATTCAACAAGTTGTAAAAAGCCCGAATGCGCCAGTCAACATTCTAAGGCAGGCCGTTCAGCAGGATAACTCATACACGCTTAGGTTGGTTGCAGAAAACCCTAACACGCCACTCGATTTACTTAAATCGCTTGCTTTGCATCAAGATCGCGGTGTCCGTGACACGATTCTGAAGAACCCCAATCTTGATCCTTTTACGGTCTATCAGATTCAGCTAGAGCTACAAGCACAAGAAGAATTGGCTCAAGCTAGCCAGGTTTTAGCCGGACGACCCGATAGCCCCTATGCGCTAGCGCAGGTATTGGAAAAAGGCGATCGCAATTCAAAAATTACGTCTGCTCGTAGTCCTAAAACACCCATTTCTGTCCTAGAAGAACTGGCTAGAGATGTGGATGACACAGTGCGATCAGTCGTGAGCGAAAATCAAAATCTGCCCATTGGTTCTTTAATGGAACTGACTCAAGATTCCAGCATCAATATTAGAGCAAGTCTCGCTAGGCATCGTCGCAATCGTCAGGTACCCGTGCGCATTTTAGAGCGATTAGCAATGGATGAGGCGGAACAAGTCAGGAGTCAAGTTGCTAATAATCCAGACACACCTATTGAAATTTTAAATCAGCTTGCTCAGGATCCTAGCTTTGAGGTATGCAGAGCGCTTTCTCGAAACCTTAATGCATCTGAGAGCATTTTAGAAATCATTGCAATTCAAAAAGGCATTGCGAATCCTTACAATGCAAAAACGCCAGGGAATGCTTTTACCGCCGCAATTGAGCAAGCGCTTCAAACTGATTTTCGCTTTCGAGACAAAGCAGTGGATGATCTTCTCAAAAACCATACTTCTCAAATTCCTGCCGAGATTCTAGAGCAACTTGCAGCATCTTACAAAACCGATTGGGTACGGTCTTCAATCGCTCATCACTCCAATACCCCAGATACAGCTTTGCGACTAATGGTCGATGATGTTTATGGGCCAGTTCTGTGGGGTATTGCGAGAAATCGAAATACTTCTCCAGAGTTGTTAGATCAATTACTGAATCATCCAAATCTAAGCCCACAAGACTATCAACAAATTTATGGCGCGATCATTGAGCGTGCAGTAGTTCCGTTAAACATTATTGAACGGTTGCTAGAAACTGCTCAACCGTCGATTCGTCAAAGAGTCGTAACCCGCGACAGTTTATCGGAAGAGTTAATCAATCGCCTGATTGCAACAGAGTCTGATGAACATGTTTTGGTTGCTCTCGCTCGTAACCCCATTTTAAATTCTGACCAACTCACTCAGTTAGCGCAGCGTTCTAACCCTCAAGTTTGTATAGCGCTAGTAAATCACCCAAATCTGACATCTGAGCTTTGGCAGCGTCTTTCATGTGACAGCTCCACCTCTGTTCGTAGTGCGATCGCGATGTCCAAAAAATCCCCAATTTCTGTCCTAGAATCTCTTGCCTCCGATCCAGTTTTATTAATAAGGGAAGCTGTTGCAGCAAATCCCACAGTGCCTACTGAAGTCCTGAATCAGATGGTGCAGGATCAAGAATTATCAGTGCGACAGCTTATTGCTATGCACCCTTTAGCGTCAGCGGAACTCCTAAAACAACTGGCTCAAGATGAAAAAGTCGAAGTTCGTCGTGCAGTCGCCCAAAACCTTAACACTCCGGCCTCAATTCGTGAGGCATTGAGAGACTTGGTTCCTCCCTCTCGCACATCATCCGTTAGCCCAACCCTGCGTAGCCTCAACCGCCTTTACAATCCCAATACTGATGATTTAGCTACGATTTTGGCAGAATATGCCCAGTCTGAGAATGCCTTTGTTCGATTGGTGACGCTGCTGCACCCACTAACGCCCGTTGAGATTTTAGAGCAAGGAGGGTGATCGCAATCTTGGCTAGAGCGCTACGCCGCCGCTGAGAACTCCGCCACGCCAGCGCCAATGCGTCAGCAGCTTGCTCAAGACGGTATTTGCATTGTGCGAGCCGCCGCCCGTTCCGGTCTTCCGGCATAACTCATCTCTAAATATCAAAACCGTCTCTAAAGATTAATTGTTACCAACAATGCAACCCAAAATAGAACAGCTCCTGGGCACAATCGAAGTTTTTCTAGAACAGCAACTCTCCTTTAGGTTGCCGTATCATGAAAATAGCGCTACCTTGCAACCCTATAGCTGGGATGTCTCTCATAGCGGCTCTTTTAGTCCGCTCAACCTCATCAGATCAGAAAATTGGATCGCTCAAACCGATCCAGAAGTAGCAGTTCAAAACTGGAAATGGTCTGAAGAAAGGGGGCTAGCTGCACCTGGAATGCTGGAGTGCGATCACCTCTGCGAAGACGACGATGAGAGTATCAAGCTTGATGATGACGCTAAATTAGCCAGATCGGTTCAGTATCAAGATTTACTAGATTACGCCTCCGTTCATCTTAAAAACCTTGTAGCCTACACCCTTAGCGCTAGTGGCTACTATTCTTTATCCCTCATCGTCGGCCAACTCCCAGATCAGCACTGGATTTGCATTTTGCCTACGGTGCCCCAAGAAACGCCTAACTTTGCAAATCAAGAAATGAAGTCTACCTTAATAAAGCCTGCTGAAGTGTCTTCTCGCACCATTTCAGAAGTAGAAACACAAATTCAGAGAATGCTAGATGAGGTAGAGTCCATTCAAACTTATGGCTGGTATGAAGGAGGCTATAACCACGTCCATACGTATAAAATCACTCATGCAGTTGGCGAAACCCCAGACCTTGCGATTGAGAATGCCTTAGTGAAAGCTGGACTCATTGAAATCTATCAGTTTGATCAATTTAGCCTTGGAGAACAGCTTTCTGGCTATCATTCTGAAGAAGGGAAAAAAATTGGTGAACGGTTTCAACAACTCAATCAGTTTCTGGATCAGGCTTTTTCAGATCTCCGACTCCATCGCTTTTGCTTTTGGGATTACGAACATCTCTATTTCCTAGATTCTCAGCAGCCCGATGACAAAGCAGGAATCGCCTTACACAGCCAATTTACCTATAACCCATAGGCGCTGTAGAATCTTCAGTAGCTGGTTCTTCCCCTCACTATTTCTAATTTTAAGACAACTGTTAAAGTTTAACTTTTGATTTTAAAAAATTGTCGCCAAAATGTCATTCAGTAAACAATTCAGCCAATGCATTGAGAACTGCCTGCCGTTCACTGACGCTAATTTGACCCAACTTTTTCACCAATCGGGTTTTATCAACCGTCCGAACTTGATCCAAAATAATTTGGCCTTCTTTTCCTTCAAACGTACAGTCAATCCTGGTTGGATACGGCCTGCCTTTCGTC
>JAGVDA010000212.1 GCA_020058975.1 Thermosynechococcus sp. WC_1
CCCGTTTCTCAAAGTGGGCTTTAGCTTAGGGGCGATCGCCATGCTGACCTGGATGCTAATCTGGATGACCCAGCAGGCGCGCACTGCCAAGGCCGAAATTGAAGGGTCAGTCACGCAGATTATTGCTAACGACGGGCAAGCCGAATGGGGGATCTGGACACTCATTTTTGTGGCAGTCCTACGAGAAGGCATTGAAACCGCGCTGTTTATTGTGGCTCAAATCCAGAGTGGATGGGCTGCTGTGGTGGGGGCGATCGCAGGACTCACGGGCGCAGCCGTCATCGGCTGGGCACTCTTTGCCCTCGGCATCCGCATTAACCTGAAGCAATTTTTTAAGGTCATGGGGATATTTTTGCTGCTGATTGTCGGCGGACTGGTGATCGGCGCAACCAAACAGCTTGATGCTGCCCTCATGACGCTTAATCCCCTAGTCGCTCCTAACCTTTGCCCTACGCTGTCTGGAGATTCCTGCACTTTAGGGCCACTGCTGTGGGATGCACACCTGATTTTGCCAGATCGCCAGTTCCCTGGCATTTTGCTAAAGACCTTTTTGGGGTACCGCGATCGCCTTTTTCTAGGGCAAGTCATCGCCTACCTTACTTTTATGACAACCGCAGGCACTCTCTACTGGCGCAGCCTTGGCGCACCTAAACCCGCTGCCACTGCTACCTTTCTACAAGAAAACCCCTAGTTTAATGGACACCTCACGATTAATTCGCTAGGCTAACCTAACGAACCAACGCTGCGGTGCATCAAACAGGGGTGAAATGGCTTATCAACTACCTCATGGTGCCCATCTCAAAAGCAGTTGGTTCTTTTTTTTGAAAGATTTTTCTTTTCTCACAAAATATTCAGTGTAAATACTTAGCGCTCATTTCTCTATAGCTGTAGACGAGCCGTCAGCGCCACGCCAAGGGCATCCGCTGCGTCGTCTGGTTTAGGGATGGTGTCGAGGTTTAGCTCCCGCGCTACGGCTTCTTGTACCGCGTTTTTGTCGGCGTTGCCATAGCCCGTCAGCGCCTGCTTGATTTGAGCGGGGGTAAATTCCATCAGCGGAATCTTATGTTGGGCAATCACCAATGCCACTACGCCACGGGCTTGAGCCACTAAAATAATGTTGCCCATCCGGTAAAAGAACAGCTTTTCTAGGGCGATCAGGTCAGGCTTAACCTGCTCTATGACGGTGGTAAGGTCTTCGTAGATGGTGCAAAGGCGATCGCCGATGGGGGTTTTGGCGGGCGTTTGGATAATGCCAAAGTCAATCAGCTCTGGCGTTTGGTCGGGGGTGGATTGGGACAGGGCGATCGCGCCATAGCCAAGAGAGGCCAAGCCTGGGTCTAAACCAAGAATACGAATAAGACAACCTCCAGCGAGACATCAAGGGTCTTTAATATTGACATAGTCACTTACCCAATCGAGTGATGTGGATGAAGATTTCTTGGATTGCTCCAAAGATTTCCTGCTTCAAAGCTGCCAGTATGATAAAGATAAGGTTTTGTAACTAACGCTTAATGAACTATCCGCGTCACACCATTCAGCGAGCCAGACGGGCGATCGCCTGTAGTCCGTTCTGTAAAGCTCTCTTTGCCCAGATGACCTTTGAAAGTGTGGCGCTCATGGATGTGGCGGGTACGTCTGGAATCGCCCATCACTATACCCAGAAGGCATTGCCAGAGAGGGTAGTAGAGCGATCGCTACTCTGGCTGATTCAGGTAGGGCTACTGCGGCGGGAGGTAGATGGACAGGGCTTAACGGATAGCTTTCGCCTCACGCCCTTGGGTCGGCTGTTGATGGAGCAGTGGCAGCAGCAGGGGGATGGCTTTCGGCGGGTGTCTTGGGGCGATCGTTTCCAAAACTTCTTTCAGCGACTGCTGAGCGGTACGGTCTAAGTGACGAAATCTATCATGGTGGTAGGCACCACGTCCCATGCAGGGAAGTCGATGCTGACGGCGGTGATTTGCCGTTTGCTCATGCGTCAGGGCGTTCGCGTCTCACCGTTTAAGGGGCAGAACATGGCGCTGAATGCCTATGTAACCCACGAAGGTTTAGAGATGGGTCATGCTCAGGCGGTGCAGGCTTGGGCGGCGGGGGTGGAGCCACAGATCGCCATGAACCCAATTTTGCTCAAGCCCCAGGGCAATATGACCTCTCAAGTCATTATTAAAGGGCAGTCTGTGGGGCAGGTGCAGGCCGCAGACTACTATCGTTTGTACTTTGACCAAGGCTGGCAGGCGATTGTGGAATCGTTAGCAACGCTGCAACAGTCTTTTGACTGGATTGTGTGTGAGGGCGCTGGCAGCCCCGCAGAAATTAACCTGAAGCACCGCGATTTAACCAATATGCGCGTGGCAAAGCATCTCAATGCCGCGACGCTGCTGGTTGCCGATATTGATCGCGGTGGGGTGTTTGCTCACATTGTGGGCACTTTAGAACTGCTTGACCCTGATGAACGGGCGTTGATTAAGGGGTTTGTAATTAACAAGTTTAGAGGGCAGCGATCGCTCTTAGAGTCTGGCCTCACTTGGCTAGAAGAACGCACGGGTATTCCGGTCGTGGGAGTGATTCCGTGGGTGGATGAGGTATTTCCATCAGAGGATTCGCTGAGTTTGCTAGAGCGGCCTGTGCGAGGTGAAGTCAGAGACATTACCATTGCAGTGATTCGACTCCCCCGTGTGTCAAACTTCACGGATTTTGACCCCCTAGAGGCGGAGCCAACGGTGCAGGTACGCTATGTGCTGCCTGGGCAATCTTTAGGCAACCCTGATGCGGTAATTGTGCCTGGTTCTAAAACGACGATCGCAGATATGCAGGTGCTGCATGAGTGTGGTTTAGCGGCTCAGATTCAGGCGTTTGCGAAGGCTGGCGGCATGGTGCTAGGGATTTGTGGCGGGTTCCAGATGTTGGGAGAGGCGATCGCCGATCTTCAGGGCATCGAAGGAGTGGCGACCACGGTACCAGGGCTGAATCTTCTGCCGATTAAAACAAAAATGGAGCTGGCAAAGGTAACGCGGCAAAGAACAACGCAAACGATCGCTTTACCAGAGTATTGGTGTCAGTTTGGGGCGGCTGGGGAAGAAATTTACGGTTACGAAATTCATCAGGGGCAAACGCAGATTTTGGATGAATCGAAGGTTGCGCCGCTATTTATAGACCCGATGCTAGGACTGGTGAGTAGAGAGACAAGCGTTATGGGTACATACCTTCACGATTTGTTTAGTAATGGCGCTTGGCGGCGGATGTGGCTCAATCAGCTTAGACAGCGGAAAAATCTAGCACCCCTCGATACTCAGATCCCCAATTATTCAGTCCAGCGCGATCAGGTTTTGGATAACATTACGGATGCTGTTGCACCTCATTTAGATTTATCTGGTTTCTTTAGATAAGGGCAGGCTTTGAGGGATGAGAGTGCGATCGCTTTTGTTTGGATGAGTGGGATGCTTATGGTGTTTCCTGAAGCTGTTCGTCTCAATATCTAAATTTGGCTAAAATCTGGATTAGATCCTGCCAAAACCGCTAACAGGGCAATACAAGCGGTTTTCCATCTGCATACATTCCCTATGAGGGCTGATATGCGACGAACGTTCTGTCTTACCACCCATGCGATGTAATTAGACAGATTGTTTCTGTAAAAACGATAGTTAGCGCCCAATGAAAGATTCTAGTTTCCGCACGCTTCTTTGCATTAATGTCGCTCTCAATGTTGCAGCCATTGTTGCCGTTGCATTTCCGACTTACTCGGACTCGTTGTCCCGGGCTGTTGAAAGCGAGCCACAACCTTGGCTTATGAGCAATATGTGGCTTGCTGGTGGCGCTACAGCTCTATTGCTTTCAGCCTGGATTTTAGGTCTAGTAGGATTGTTCTTCTACAAAAGATGGGCGCGTACACTCGCACTTTACACAACAGGCTTGACCTTGCTTGCAACCCCATTACTTGGTACCTCAGTTTCTTCTGGCATTGAGAATGCGCTATTTGAGGCTGCCTCTATAACTTGGGGAGCAGTACTAGCGGCTTCGTATTTCTCCTCAGTGGGCACTCGCTTTGGACGCTAACAATTCGTTCAAGCCGACCTGGCTGTGGGGCGGATTAACTCAGGCATTAGACCTCGCCAGCGGTTTCTAGTTTTCTACTCATTTTATTTCTGGTTAAGGCGTGTTTTATATGGATGAAATTACAATAAAATTTCCTAATTTTATGGAAAGAAGTGTTGGGTTTACAGTGCCTAGTAATGGTCAATTTTATGTAGTCTCATTTGAAGATCTTGTTTATTATCAGTTAGATAGTGGAAGCGTAACTGAAATTGAACAAGAATGGGAGCTAAAGGAGGAGGAAAGAGTTATTTTAGTGGAAGGAGATAGAGTCCCATTTATTGGCTTATGGGGTGGCTCTCCAATCCATAAACGAGAAGGTATTGGTGAGCTACAGCTTAAGAATAGCGTTGTCTCATTAGTCAAAATGGATGGTCAAATCCAACGCTGGAAATTCAAGAATTTCTCTGGTGATTGGGAACAAGTAACCTTTGACTGTTCACGTAACGCTTTTTTATTCGGTACCCCTTATGATTTTGACTATAAGTATGTAAAAATCATCTAGTGAAGTAATGCAGGGGGAGGCTCGGAATATGCTTTCAAAGTAGGCTTTGCTGGCATTTGAAGTAATCAGTGTTTGCCCAAATTGAGCAACCTAAAATGTATTTTACTAGTCGCCCTCGGAGTTTCCATTTGTCCCAATGCAATCACCACAGGAACTTGGGTCAAAAAGAAAGACTCATCTGTTAAGACAGATAGCCACTCTAAAATCTGAACGACTTGGGCTGGGGCTTGACCCGAGGCGATCGCCCCAAACCCCATATCAATCGCAGTATTGGCGAAAAACTCGCTTATTTGGCTGAATTGTTAAGCTAATCATTAAGTTCTGGGAAAGAAAAATAAACCTGAGTCAAGCTGTTGGGCGATGTTCAATCAATGATTATGGTAAACCCGATCGCCACGTTGACAGCTAAGCTGCTCGTAATGCCAAAGGTCTGCTTTGCTGAAGCGGGCGATCGCAGGCGAGGGCATTCGGTATAAATTGATTAATTAGCATCAAAACCATATATTTTTTGTTATGCAAAAGCATTCAGAAATTCAAAGAATACAACAAGATCAAGGAATTATTAATAATTCTCAAGCATTCCGTATTAAAAGTGCAATGGTTCTCTACGAGTTAGAGAAGACTTTGGGGGATTTTGTTGTCATGGAAACAATTAATGTTGCAGATCTTCCAAGTAAAACTGTACAAGATATTAGAGAACGAGAAATTCAAAAAGTAGGGAGTTTTGATGATTTAACTCCAGCTAAAATTGTCTCGGCAACATACCTAGATGAGATATTTGGACTAGCACTAAGTATAGCTAAAGGTCGTCCTGAAGAAAAGTATTTACTAGCTCTACGAAAGTTATTTGATGTATTGGAAGTTTTCAGTATCCGCAATGCAATTAGTCACCCAAATCGACCTTTTCACCCAAGCTACTGGCATCGAATTGCAGCAATTGCGACCGATCCTGCTATAGACAAGCTTCAATTTCGTAAAATTTCAAGAGCCTTCATGGATGCTGAAGATGGTAGATTAGTTTCTCCACCGGAGACATGGATGAATGCTCCTATATGGTCATTGCCAAACAATTTGCCGGAACAGTTTGACCATGATATTACTGGTTTAATTGCTCGACAGCGTGAAGTTGATGAGTTGAATAAACTGATTCGAAATGATCGGCTTAATTTGATCGCTATTGTAGCTCCTGGTGGAACAGGGAAAACGGCTTTGTTACTACATGCATTGCAAGAAGTAGTCCTTTCACCTCAGTCAACAGAATGGCTTGATCGAATACTATATTTTAGTTCTAAGACTGAGTTTTTAACGTCAGAAGGTATTGTTAACCAAAATCTTGTCACGTCTAGCATTGACGGAATTCGCTGTTCAATTTCTAAGGTTTTTCAAGAAGAGGGTAGTCTGGATTCTTTATCCTTTGAAGATGCTTGTAGACAATTTTCTTCAGAACGAATTCTTCTATGCCTAGATAATCTTGAAACTATACTTCGAGATGAACCTGGCCAGTTTGATCTTTTCTACAGAGAGCTACCTAGAGAATGGCGTGTTATTGTTACTAGCCGAGTTACTGTAAACTCCGCTACTATTATGCCACTTAAGCCTCTTTCGCTTAGTGGTGCAAAAGCACTGGCATGGAGCTATTTATCTAAAAGAGGTGGCGAAAGAATTAGTGAAGATGAAATTGAAACTTTAGTCAAAATATGTGATATGAACCCCCTAGGGATTCGTCTCACAATTGATGGATTTATTATAGAAAAAAAATCTTTAAGCGAAATGCAAGCAATTGCAAAACAGCAAGTAATTGATTTCTCTTACAGAAATCTTATTGATGCACTTCCTCCGATAGTTCATGAACTTCTTGAATGCTTATTTGTCGAATCTGAGCCAGTTAGTCGTACAACAGCTTGTATTCTCTTAAAGAAAGATTTAGATGAGATTTCTGAAGCCTTTAGCCAAATACGAGGAACTAGCCTAGTTACAAGAACTCCAGGTCAAGCCGAAGAGCGTTATACTCTAAGCTCATCTATTAGAGATTTTCTGATCATTCGCCCACTCAACATAAATGCTCGGAATGCTATTCAAGATGAACTTCGTAAGACAAAACAGTTAGTTAGTGAAATTGCTAAATCACAACAAAATTCGGTTGTGCGTCAGATTCTTGTGGGAAAAATAAGTAGGTCGTTCCAAGTCCAAGGATGAGCCGTTAAACCTGCGCGTTGAGCGGCTGTTGTCTTAAATCG
>JAGVDA010000203.1 GCA_020058975.1 Thermosynechococcus sp. WC_1
GTCGCCGATCAAAACGACCTATTTTTTCGGGTCAAAGAGCAGCGCAATCAGGCCGTCTCAAAACGCGCCGAGGTTAGCGCCCCTCCAGGGCACAGCGAACATCATACGGGCTATGCCGTTGATATTGGAGATAGCGATCGCTCAGAGACCAATCTCAGCCAAAGTTTTGAAAACACCCCTGCGTTTGCGTGGCTCTCAGAACACGCCGCCAAATATAGCTTTGAGCTATCCTTCACCAAAGGCAATACCCAGGGCGTGAGCTACGAACCGTGGCACTGGCGGTTTGTGGGCGATCGCAATAGCCTAGAAACCTTTTACCGCGCCCAACACCTCAAGCCAGGAACCCCCTAACATAGGGAATCATGAACCCACTTACCCTTAATGCGATCGCCATCAGCGTGTTCGGCATGACCCTCTCCGTTTTGCTAGGGCCTTTACTCCACATTTCGCCTAGCCTTAGCGCAGGCGTTGTTTTAGTAGGCTTAAGTGCCGTCACCCTAGATGGCTTTCAGTTTCAGTCTTTGGGGTTAACCCTGCTGCTCGATACCCTCGCCCGTCTTTCCCCCCGCTATCAGCAGCGCGTACTGCATCACGAAGCCGGACATTTTTTAGTTGCCTACCTGTTAGACCTGCCCATTCAGTCCTACTCCCTCAGCGTCTGGGAAGCCTTCCGAGCTGGGAATGCTCAACAGGCTGGGGTATTGCTGAACCAGCCACCTAATATCATCACCTCCGGCTGGCTGAAATCTAACATTGATAAGCTTTGTACGGTTTGGGTTGCAGGGGGTGTTGCAGAAGACCTCAAATATGGCTCCATTCAAGGGAACGAAGACGATCTTCGGCAGCTCCGCCAATCTCTTTCTTCCTTAGGACTAAATGTCAGACTTCATGAAGAAAAGGCCATCCGCCACGCCCGACAGCTTCTGCAAGACAACTGGCAAAGTTATGAAGCGCTGGTGGCACAAATGGAGCAGCGCCAGCCTACCGCAGAATGCTGTAGCATCATTGAGCAGCTTAAGGCATCAACGATTGCTGTTAACGTTACAGACCGCACTATATGCTTTCCCTGTGACTGAAATCACCTTCGAGAGTCTCTTAGACTTCTAAGATTGCTTTATGCAAGGCATGAGATGATATCATCCGATTTTGGAATATCAGCCGCCATAAATTAACCTCTAAAGAAACAAATTTTTTTCTTAAAATTAAGTCCACAATGAATCACTATAATTGTAAAATTTTCAATCCGAACGTTAAAAAATGCGGTGTATTCTAAACACAGTTTGATTAATTCTTCGGAATACAGTTAATATATCTAACCCCTTAACCTATCAGATGGCTCTGTCCTGACGCTTTTTCCTTCATGGGTAACACTCACCAGGCTACCTCCCTACTCATTGCACAAATTTCAGACCTTCATCTCTTTGGCGATGAACGACAAAACCTGTTGGGGTGGAATACGTGGGTGTCTCTAACCAAAATCATGCAGCAGCTAGAGCGTTCTACACCGCGCCCTGACATTATTTTGTTGACGGGCGATTTATCGCAAGATGAAACTGAGGCATCCTACAAAAAAATTGTGCGGTATTTTGCCGCTACTGGCATTCCAACCTACTGGCTTCCTGGAAATCATGACCATGTGCCCACCATGAAGCGAGTGCTAGATCAGCCTCCGGTTTATGCGGACAAAAGTTTTTATAAAGGCGGCTGGCAGTTTCTTCTCCTCAATACCAATGTGCCAGGTCAGGTCTATGGTGCATTGAGTGCAGACAATTTAGAGTGGCTTGAAGCGCAGTTGACCATACTGCCGTCCCATCGACCGACCCTAATTTCAATGCATCACCCTCCCTTTTGGGTGGGTTCACCTTGGCTAGATCAAAGTGGTCTGCAAAACACCGAAGCCTTTTTTAAGATTATTGATCAGTACTCGCAGGTTCAGTTGGTGCTGGTAGGGCATGTTCATCAGGAATTTGAGTGTACACGCAATGACGTAACGTACCTCAGTACGCCCTCAACCTGTATTCAGTTCATGCCCCACAGCCTTAACTTTGCGCTAGATAATAATCAACCTGGCTTTCGACTGGCGTGGCTGCATCCTGACGGAACCTTTGAGACGGCGGTGGAGCGCGTGGGTGTTAAACAGATGCTTAATTTAGCGGCTCAAGGCTATTAGGCTCTTTTTAAGTTTTGGCTAGGGTTCGGGCTTGTGGTTTTGAATCATTGCAGCAGACGAAGGGTTGCTGCTGCTGGACTGCCAGAAGGAATTAACGGATTTAACGTCAACGCCTATGAGGGCAAGCACCAAAACACCACTGACCCCCACCAAGGCACCTGTGGTGAGCTGAACCCGCGATCGCAGTCGTTTAATTTCGTGTTGATAAATGACGGTTGGCTCCAGCGTTACTTGAGGTATGGGCTGCGGGATTGGGAGCGGCTGCGATCGCTTTGCCTTCAGCAATACCCTTCGCCCCAGAAAACTAGCAATCATTTGAGGGCACTTCTGCTGCACCCAGCGATTTGCAAAAAACACCAGCGCAGGTTTTGAAGCTTTAAGCAGGGGGCGAGCCAGAGGGCGTAGCGGCCTAATTTGAACTCGATCATTAATGCAGTGAATAGCGCCTATATCTAATAGACAGGCCACAATTGCCTTAACCGTCGTCTGCTCTCGATCTAAAAGATTTTTGAGCAAAAACATAACTTCCTGCATTCGCTCTGCCTCAAGACGCTGCTCTGCCTCTTGTTGAGGGGTAAGAGATTGGGGAGAATGAGAGGGAGATTGCATCATAGTGACGGCGGCTACCAGTAGCTTGACCTTAACGCATTTCAAGAATGCTCTAGCGTAACCCTGATAAAAGATTGGATCAACCTTTCTCTCAGGCGAAGGGAGAATGCTTACGAGTGTAACTCTGAGATGGGTGGATGTGGGCAGACTTTTGGTGCGTAGCGATCGCCCGCTCTACAATGTCTTAAAAGCATACAAAAAGGATTCACACCAGTTGAGTAGCGTCTATACCCGCCCCCTCGCCCGACTCATCGAACAGTTCCAAAAGCTTCCGGGCATTGGCCCTAAATCAGCGCAACGCTTGGCCTTACACATCATCAAGCGACCCGAAGCTGAAGTGCAGGCGCTCGCCCAAGCGCTCACCGAAGCCAAACAGCAGGTCGGCTTTTGCTCTATTTGCTTTCATTTATCTGCCGAACCAACCTGCGAGATTTGTCGATCGCCCAGTCGAGACGACGCTACTATTTGCGTGGTCGCAGACTCAAAAGACGTCATTGCCCTCGAAAAAACCCGCGAATTCAAAGGTAAATATCATGTTTTAGGCGGCTTAATTTCGCCGATGGATGGCATTGGCCCAGAACAACTCACCATCACGCCCCTCGTCCGTCGCGCCAGCCAGCCCCAAGTTACAGAAATTATTTTGGCAATCAACCCCAGTATTGAAGGCGAAACTACTACGCTTTACGTGGGTCAGTTGCTTAAGCCCTTTACCCGCGTTACGCGTATTGCCTTTGGTTTGCCGATGGGTGGCGACCTAGAGTATGCCGATGAAGTGACATTGGCTCGTGCCCTCGAAGGTCGCCGTGAACTTGATTAGAAACAATTGCTGTCTCTTCTAAAGCTTTTGCTTTACAAAGGCAACAAGTTGACCAATCGCCCGCTTGAGCGCAACAATTTCGCCCTCCATTTTTTCGACGCGTTCGCGCAAAATCATCACTTCGTCCGAGTTTGTGCCAGACATCGTTGCCTTGGACATGTCGGTTGTTTTGATGCGAGGCAGCTTCGACTTAGAAATTGCGCTGCGAATTGCGCCCTGAAGCTGATGCGTTTCAAAGGGTTTTTCGATGAATTCAAAAAACTCAAACGGCTCGGTCATCTTGTCAGTGACCTCTTCCTTTCGGCCTGACATAATGACAAGCGGAATGCTTCTTAACTCATCTTCTTGCTGAAGTTCTTGGAACACTTCCCAGCCGCTAAGGCGGGGTAGCAAAAAGTCCAGCATGATGAGATTGGGGCGCTCTTGACGAATGAGATTCAAGCCTTCAAGCCCATCTTTGGCTTCAAGTACTTCAAAGTCTCCTTCAGGAAGCATGTCTCTGACGCGCATCCGAATGACTTTGCTGTCGTCAATTACCAGGATTTTGTGACCGGCCACGCCTATCTCCTACGTGCTCTGAACGATAAGGGTAAAGTATATCAGTCTAATTTCTTAAATATGACTGCACATTCAACCTAAGTGTAAATGTACAGCGCCTTTAAGCTAGAAAAGTTGTCTTCTTTCTAAGTCTGCCCAAAATAAGCAGACGAATACACAATCAATCACTTAAATCCATCTGTCTATATTTAAAGCGGTCGAATTAGCATACATAAGCTACCTCAAAACTGAGCCAATAAAGCCTAAATTAGGATTACTTAGGGGGTTTCAGCAGATATTCCTAAGTCTATTGGGGTACCCAAGCTATCATGACAGAAAAAGCCCCTATTGTGGACGCAAAGCGAAAGGGTCTCTCGGAGAATTCAATGACTGCAAAATCCCAAATGCTGCCCATGGAGCGTCTTCCAGAATGGCTCCGTCGACCCATCGGCAACGCCAGTGAATTGCTGCCCGTACAGCAAATTATTAAGCGCCACGGCATCCACACCATTTGCGAAGAGGGTCGCTGCCCCAACCGAGCGGAGTGCTACGCCCACAACACAGCAACGTTTTTGTTGATGGGACCTGTCTGCACCCGATCTTGTGGTTTCTGCCAAGTGGATAAAGGCCATGCACCCATGCCGCTAGATCCACAGGAGCCTGACAAGGTTGCAGATTCAGTGCGGTTGTTGGGTCTCAAGTACGTTGTGCTAACCGCCGTTGCCAGAGATGATTTGCCGGATCAGGGAGCAGGCGTGTTTGCACAAACGATGGAAGCGGTACGCGCCATAAATCCAGACACCCAAATTGAGGTGTTAACGCCCGATTTTAGGGGCGTGGTTGAGTGTATCCAAACGGTGCTAAATGCGAATCCAGTTTGCTTCA
>JAGVDA010000517.1 GCA_020058975.1 Thermosynechococcus sp. WC_1
GGTTTGATTGGGTCTTTGGCGACCCATGCACGAGTCAATTCCTACGGCTTTATTGAGACGCCCTCTTACCGTGTAGAAAATGGACGCGTTCTGAAAGAATTTGCCCCCCTCTACATGACTGCCGACCAAGAGGATGACAAGCGGGTTGCACCAGGCGACATCCCGATGGATGAACACGGCTACATTCTTGGGGATGTGGTGCCCGTTCGCTACCGTCAAGATTTCACTACGACTTCGCCTACCGAGGTGGATTTTGTAGCGGTATCTCCGGTACAGATCATCTCGGTTGCAACTTCGCTGATTCCGTTTTTGGAACACGATGATGCCAACCGCGCCCTCATGGGGTCTAACATGCAGCGTCAGGCCGTGCCCTTACTGCGCCCTGAGCGTCCGCTGGTGGGTACGGGGCTAGAAGGTCAGGCAGCGCGTGACTCTGGGATGGTGATTATTAGCCGCACAGACGGGGAAGTCACCTATGTTGCTGCTGATAAAATCCGCGTGCGGGATGATGACGGCAACGAAATTACCTATCCTGTCCAGAAATATCAGCGCTCTAACCAAGACACCTGTCTAAACCAGCGGCCGATCGTGTTTGTGGGTGATCGCGTTTTATCCGGTCAAATCATTGCGGATGGCTCGGCAACCGAAGGCGGCGAACTTGCACTGGGTCAAAACATCTTGGCAGTCTACATGCCTTGGGAAGGCTACAACTACGAAGATGCCATTCTGATTAGTGAGCGACTGGTAAAAGACGAGGTATACACCTCAATTCACATTGAGAAGTATGAAATTGAAGCGCGTCAAACCAAGCTAGGGCCTGAAGAAATTACTCGGGAAATCCCCAACGTTGGTGAAGATGCCCTACGCCAGCTCGATGAAAACGGCGTAATTCGCGCCGGAGCTTGGGTTTCATCTGGCGATATCTTAGTGGGCAAAGTGACACCAAAAGGTGAATCCGACCAGCCCCCCGAAGAAAAGCTGCTGCGAGCCATCTTTGGTGAAAAAGCCAGAGATGTGCGCGATAACTCTTTGCGGGTACCCAACGGCGAAAAAGGTCGCGTCGTAGACGTGCGGATCTTCACCCGTGAACAAGGCGATGAGCTTCCCCCTGGAGCCAACATGGTAGTGCGGGTGTACGTTGCCCAAAAGCGCAAAATCCAGGTGGGCGACAAAATGGCGGGTCGCCATGGCAATAAGGGCATTATCTCTAGAATCTTGCCCATTGAGGACATGCCCTACCTCGAAGATGGCACCCCCGTTGATATCGTCTTAAACCCTCTTGGCGTTCCCTCTCGGATGAACGTGGGTCAGGTGTTTGAGTGTCTTTTAGGCTGGGCGGCAGAAAATCTTGACCAGCGCTTTAAGCTCACGCCCTTTGACGAAATGCACGGCGAAGAAGCTTCGCGGCTTACCGTCCACGGCAAGCTTGAAGAAGCCAGTGAACAGCGCGGTAAGCACTGGATCTTTGATCCGGGCGAACCTGGCAAGCTGAAGCTTTACGACGGCAGAACGGGTGAACTGTTTGACCAGCCCGTCACCGTCGGAAAAGCCTACATGCTGAAGCTGGTTCACTTGGTTGACGATAAGATTCACGCTCGCTCGACAGGGCCTTACTCTCTGGTGACTCAGCAGCCCCTCGGCGGTAAAGCACAGCAGGGTGGTCAGCGCTTTGGAGAAATGGAGGTGTGGGCGCTAGAGGCGTTTGGTGCAGCCTATATTCTTCAGGAGCTGCTGACGGTGAAGTCTGACGACATGCAGGGACGAAACGAGGCATTGAATGCGATCGTGAAGGGTCAGGCTATTCCTCGGCCTGGTACGCCGGAGTCCTTTAAGGTGCTGATGCGTGAGCTTCAGTCCCTGTGTCTAGACATTGCGGTTCATAAAGTTGAACCCGATGAAGATGGAGGTAGCCGCGATGTTGAGGTGGATCTGATGGCGGATGTAAGCCAGCGACGAACCCCTTCACGACCGACCTACGAGTCATTGTCTCGAATGGACTTAGACGAGCCTGAATAGAGGGGTATAAGCCTCTAGAAAGATTGACTGCTGCTTGAAACGGGTGTGAAAACGATAGTGTTTTCCGCTCTTTCAAGCGGCAGTTACCCCAGTTTTTTTACGACTACTTCAGTTTGAGATACACAAAAGGAAACGCGAAGCGATGCAGAAGCTAGAACAGCGATTTGACTACGTCAAGATTGGTCTGGCCTCTCCAGAACGAATCCGTCAGTGGGGAGAACGTACCCTACCAAACGGTCAGGTGGTGGGTGAAGTGACCAAGCCTGAAACCATCAACTACCGGACGCTGAAGCCGGAGATGGATGGTCTGTTCTGTGAGCGCATTTTTGGCCCTGCAAAAGACTGGGAATGCCACTGTGGTAAGTACAAGCGAGTACGGCATCGCGGTATCGTTTGCGAACGATGCGGCGTTGAGGTCACAGAATCGCGCGTGCGTCGGCATCGCATGGGCTACATCAAATTAGCAGCCCCCGTGACCCACGTTTGGTATCTCAAGGGGATTCCGAGCTACATGGCAACGCTGCTCGATATGCCCCTGCGGGATGTTGAACAGATTGTTTACTTCAATGCCTATGTTGTTCTCGACGCAGGCAATGCTGACAACTTGGTCTACAAGCAGCTCTTGAGCGAAGACCAGTGGATGGAAATTGAGGATCAAATCTACAGCGAAGATTCTCAGCTTTCCGGCATTGAGGTTGGCATTGGGGCGGAGGCCGTCCAGCGGCTGCTTCAGGATCTTAATCTTGAAACAGAGGCGGAGAGCCTGCGTGAAGAAATTGCAACCTCTAAGGGGCAAAAACGCGCCAAGCTGATTAAGCGGCTGCGAGTGGTCGATAACTTTGTCGGAACAGGTTCTAGCCCCGACTGGATGGTGCTGTCCTATATCCCTGTGATTCCGCCAGATTTACGCCCGATGGTGCAGTTAGATGGAGGGCGCTTTGCGACCTCTGACCTGAACGATCTGTATCGCCGCGTCATTAACCGCAATAACCGATTGGCTCGGCTTCAGGAAATTCTTGCGCCAGAAATTATTGTCCGTAATGAAAAGCGGATGCTTCAAGAGGCGGTCGATGCCCTGATTGATAATGGTCGGCGAGGCCGGACGGTGGTGGGTGCCAACAATCGCCCCCTCAAGTCTCTGTCTGACATTATTGAAGGCAAGCAGGGTCGTTTCCGGCAAAACTTGCTCGGTAAACGGGTGGACTACTCTGGACGTTCTGTGATTGTGGTGGGGCCTAAACTGAAAATTCATCAGTGTGGGTTGCCTAGAGAAATGGCGATCGAGCTATTTCAGCCCTTTGTGATCCATCGCCTGATTCGTCAGGGCTTAGTGAACAACATTAAGGCAGCGAAACGCCTGATTCAGCGCAATGACCCGCTCATTTGGGATGTGCTAGAGGAGGTTATCAAAGGCCACCCCGTCATGCTCAACCGAGCGCCAACCCTTCACCGTCTGGGGATTCAGGCGTTTGAGCCTCTACTAGTAGAAGGTCGCGCCATTCAGCTTCATCCCTTGGTGTGCCCTGCGTTTAACGCTGACTTTGACGGTGACCAAATGGCGGTTCACGTCCCGCTGTCAATTGAGGCGCAGGCTGAAGCAAGGCTGTTAATGTTGGCATCCAACAATATTCTGTCGCCAGCAACGGGTCGCCCTATTGTGACCCCGAGCCAAGATATGGTGTTGGGCTGCTACTATCTGACCGCAGAAAACCCCAAGGTGCAGACGGGGGCAGGTAGATACTTTTCTGGTCTGGATGACGTCATTCTGGCCTATGAACAGCATGAAGTTGCACTCCATGCCTACGTCTGGGTTCGGTTTGATGGCTTAGTAGACGATACCGATGGAGATGCACAGCCGACGGTCGAAACCTCCGCAGATGGAACCGTTACGCAAACGTATCCTTCTAAGCGAATTCGCACAGACGCACAGGGCAACTTGATCTCTCAATATATCCGCACCACGCCGGGGCGATCGATTTATAACAAGACCATTCAGGATTCTTTGGCAAGCTAGACCACAGCAGCAGCGGAAGGCACACTATGACGCAAGGTGATATGACTCAGGAACAGCAACGCGAACTGCCCGTTTTTTCAAATCGAGTGGTTAATAAGGGCGAACTTAAGACCCTGATGGGCTGGGCATTTACCCACTACGGCACGGCTCGCAGTGCCGAAATGGCGGATAACCTCAAGGATATGGGGTTCCGCTATGCCACTAAGGCTGGAGTGTCCATCAGTATTGAAGACCTTCAGGTTCCGCCCGGAAAGAAAGATCTTCTCGAAATTGCTGAAGAAGAAATTCGGGTGACAGAAGATCGCTACACTCGCGGCGAAATTACCGAGGTGGAGCGGTTCCAAAAGGTTATTGACACCTGGAATGGAGCCAGCGAAGAGTTAAAAGATGAGGTGGTGCGGAACTTCCGTGCAAACGACCCCCTTAACTCGGTCTACATGATGGCCTTCTCTGGGGCGCGGGGGAATCTATCCCAGGTGCGTCAGTTGGTGGGAATGCGGGGTCTGATGGCAAACCCTCAAGGGGAAATCATTGACTTACCGATTAAAACTAATTTCCGTGAAGGGTTGACCGTTACTGAGTACATTATTTCTTCCTACGGTGCCCGTAAAGGCTTGGTAGACACGGCGCTACGAACGGCAGACTCAGGCTATCTGACCCGCCGTTTGGTGGATGTGTCTCAAGACGTGATTATTCGTGAGAATGACTGCGGCACCCAGCGTGGGGTGGCAGTGCGCAGCATGATGGATGGCGATAAGGTGCTGATTAAGCTCAGAGATCGCCTTTTGGGTCGCGTACTCTTACATGACGTGGTTCATCCTGAAACGGGTGAGGTGATTCTAGCCAAAAATGAGGCGATTTCTGAAGTTTTGGCGCAGGCGATCTGTAATGCCGGGGTCGAAGAAGTGGTGGTGCGATCGCCCCTCACTTGCGAAGCCGCCCGCTCCGTCTGTCAGCACTGCTATGGCTGGAGCTTGGCGCATGCCTACCTCGTTGACATTGGCGAAGCGGTGGGTATTATTGCGGCGCAGTCCATTGGGGAACCTGGAACACAGCTCACCATGCGGACGTTCCACACGGGTGGGGTGTTCACTGCAGAAATGGCGCAGCAGGTGCGCGCACCTTTCCCTGGCAAAGTGAAGTACCCTAAAAACGTGCGGATGCGGGCGTTCCGTACCCGTCACGGGGAAGATGCCTACACGGCTGAAACCAATACGCAGCTCACCCTAGAGGGCGGCGGAAAAAAAGAAGTCTTTGAAATCACCCAAGGTTCTACGCTGCTGTTTGCCGATGGGCAGCAGGTGAAGCAAGGGCAGCAGTTGGGTGAAGTGGTCAACAACAGCCGCAACATGCGCAAAAGTACAGA
>JAGVDA010000449.1 GCA_020058975.1 Thermosynechococcus sp. WC_1
ACTGTCTTGGCGCAATGCGCCTTCGGCAAAGCAGTCCTTAGCATGAAGTAGGTCTAGGTCGAAGATCCTATGGTCTCAACTGTGACAGAGCCTGACGTACTTACCCAAGCAATTTGCTGAATTTGCCGATGTTGTGCGTAGCGGCGGGTTTGATCAGGCGATCGCCCCTCCACCTCTACCTCCACCCGCACGGAACCTTCTTGGTTTCTCAACTTCTGAGCATGACGAAACGCCGCCGCCACTAAATCAGAGGATTCAGGCACCACCAGCCAATGGCTCACCGCAGTGCGCTGAGGCAATGTGCCCATTAAGACGTGCTGCAAATCTTCCATATTGAGCGAAAACCCAATCCCTGGAATCATCTGACCCTGGGGATGATACAGGCTCAAAAGCTGATCGTAGCGCCCCCCTTGACCTAACACCCGCTGACCGCTAAGGCTGTCGCTGACCACCTCAAAAACCAACCCTGTGTAGTAATCAAAGCTTTGAATAAGGCTCAGGTCTAAGGTAACGGAGGGATGGCCTTCTAAAAGCTCCACTACAGATTTAAGCCGCTGTACTGCCGCAAGCTGGGTGGCATCTAAAGACCATTGGCTGACCTGTTGCAGCACTGAAATGGGTTCACCGCGCAAGTCCATCAGCTTTAGGGCGCGATTTCGCAGCGTAGGCTCTAGCGGCAACTGCTCAAGCTCTACGTAGTTAAGTTGGGCGATCGCCTCCCTCACCTTCCCCCGCAGCGGCTTTGGAAAATCCCATAGAAGCGATCGCGTTAGACCCGCATCCCCCAAGACTAAATGCCACTGTTCTAGCCCTAGGCTAGACAGCGCATCTGCCAACAGCAGCAGCACCTCCGCATCCGCAGAGACACTCCCAGCCCCCAGTAGCTCTACGCCAGTTTGATAAAACTCATGCTGACCATAGGTTTGCCCCGTTGGCTGTCGCCGAAAAATATTGGCGGTATAAAAGAGCCTTTGAGGATATGTCTCTACCATTCGCGTCGCCGCCGCACGGGCGATCGATGCCGTCAATTCGGGACGTAGCCCTAAAATGCCCTCGTCTGCATCCCATACCTGAATCACGGTTTCGGGTCGCACAGCCTCACCCGCCACCAGTGTATCTAGGCGCTCTAGGGTAGGCGTAATAATGCGGTGATAGCTCCAGCCGTTAAACACGTCCTGAAGTCGATGCTCAATCCATTGCTTTTGAGCCACATCTACGGGCAGCAAATCCCGAGCGCCAGTGGGAGGTTGATAAATCATGTGCGGCTTTTATGGGTTGCTTCTATTTGTGACTGTGATGGGCTGTATTTATGGGCTGGCTGCTGCTATTTCTTTTTTCCAAACAGACCAAAGAAGCCTGAGGGCTTGTCTGTTTTACCTCCAGCTTGAGCAGCGGCCGCTTTGACGCCCGATTGAACAGGTCTAGCCGCCAAAGCCTCTTGCTTCTTTAACTCATTCATTTCTTGCAGTAGCTCAGCATTTCGTGGCTCAAGGGTTTGGGCTTTGAATAGATATCCCTTCGCCATCTTAGGCTGTTTCAGCTTCAGATAGATGACACCCAGCAACAGATTACAGCGAAAATTCTGAGGATCCAGCTTTTGGGCAGACCTCAGTTCTTGAATAGCCGGCTGGTAAAGATTCTTTTCTATATAGTCTTCTGCACGTCGAACATACTGTCGCAAAAATTCATCCGAAGGGGGCACTGTCTTCTGATCAACAGGTTTTTTGGCAGGGGTTGTGACCGATACCTCAGGGCTGCTGGGCTGTGTTGCGATCGCAGGAGCCGCCTCAAAGAAAGATGGCTGGCTATTGCGGGGCGTTTGCATTAGCTCCCGACGCAGCAAAAACATGAGGTTTAGCTCACTGAGCTGCTCAATCACGTTCACCACTCGATTAAGCTGACTATACTGATTCTCTGCCAGACTCTGAACCGTCGAAAGGTAAAGGGCTTGATATTGGTCAGAAGTCAATAAATCTTTCGCCGTTTGATGGTGCAGTCTTGCAGAATCAAACTCTAAATTGGCGCGTTGCCCCACCAGCTTCAGCAACATATCGTAATCTGTGCGCTCTTTATCCTGAGAGAGGAATTGATAGGCCGGATTGACGAGCTTAGAAAGCACTTGGCTTGCTTGCCCCTTGTCCATAGAGGGTACGCAACTATCAGGGTGAAGGATTCGCGCAAGCTTCACATAGCGCTTTCGGATGTCTGACACTGCTGCATCGACGGGCAAACCCAGCACTGCGTAGTGGTCTGTATATCCGAATTCGGCTAATCCCTGTTTAATTTGAAAAGACATCTCGCTTATTCCAAGGTCAAAAGACAAGGGGGTTAGTAGGTGAATTGAGTGGGTTAGTTAAGTAGATTAAATCAAGCTTTCGACAGCGGCGTTGGATAGAAAAATTATGCGTAAGGCAACGGCATCACGAGGGGCTTAACTTTGAGGAGTTCGGTGCTTAACGCTTCATGCAGATGACCATTGGTTGCGAGTATACGTCCTGAATTTAAGTCAAGGGGAGTTTGATTGTAGGCACTCACTTGCCCCCCCGCCTCTTGTACTAACACAATTCCAGCGGCAATATCCCAGGGCGAAAGACCTCTTTCCCAGTATCCATCCAAACGCCCACAGGCAATATAGGCGAGATCTAAGGATGCTGCACCACCACGCCTAACCCCCTGCGTGAGGTGAGTAAAGTGACAGAATTCTGCATAGTTGTTGTCTACTGTTTCTCGTCGATCATAGGCAAATCCGGTTACAAGGAGGCTTTGTGAGAGTGCTGAAGTTTGCGAAACGTGTATGGGCTGACGATTTCTCGTTGCGCCCAATCCGCTAGCAGCTCGAAACAGCTCTTGGTGGAAGGGGTCAAAAATTACCCCGACTTGCGGTACACCATCGATCAGTAAGGCGATGGATGTGGCAGAAAAGGGGTACTGGTGCGCATAGTTTGTTGTGCCGTCTAGAGGGTCAATCGCCCATAAAAACCGACTCGTATTGCTGCCCTGATGCCCAGATTCCTCTGCCAAGATTTGGTGCTCAGGGAAGTGACGCTTCAAGATTGTGATGACTGCGGCTTCTGCGGCAGCATCGGCTTCAGTCACAAGATCTCCAGGTCGTCCTTTTTCTTGAACTGATTTTAGGTTGCCCCAAAAGGACTGTAAAATCGCACCTGCACTCAGAGCGGCTTCGGTTGCAATATCCAAAAAGGCTTCGAGTTCAAGGGGTTGGGGAGGCAAGATTTCATTCTTCATCTAGGGGCAGTCCACGGCGCACTTTTCCTTTACCAAAATAACGCCCAAATTGCAGTTCGTAGACCTCATCTTCGTCTTGGGTTTCAACCAAGAGGGATGTATGCGGGTAGCTTACGCACAGTAGGGCATAGCCTTGGCGCTGAAGGTGGGGGGATAGACCCATGGCTTCGGGCTGGTGGAGGTCGCCGCTTAATACGCGCACAGCACAGGCGGTACAGGCTCCATTGCGGCAAGAAAAGGGCAGTTTTACCCCTTGCTCTTCAGCGGTAGCAAGGATATAGCGATCGGCTGGAACCTCGACGGTTTGTTCTGTATTGGTGTGGCGATCGCGGATCCGTACGGTGTAGGTGGGCACCATAAAAAATCTTTTTAAGGGAACTTGTTTGTATGAGGCTTAGATTCTGTTAACATATCTTACTTATGTGAACCAATTCCACAAGGGAATTCACATCCACCTGGAGAGGTGGCCGAGCGGTTGAAGGCGCAGCACTGGAAATGCTGTTTAGGGCAACTTAACGAGGGTTCGAATCCCTCCCTCTCCGTTGTATTAGGTTCTAAAGTCAAAACCGCAGTAGGTTATCCTCACTGCGGTTTTTTTGTAACGAAAATGAGGAGACTGCTGTGAAGGTTCTGCCGCCCCTACCCCCTGAGATCGCCCTCGACCCGCTCTTGCACCAGTGGCTTCTGGAAGATCTGGGACGGGGCGATCGCACCACGGACGCAATTTTGTCAGGCTCTTATAGTGCTGGGGTAGCAGAATTGCGGCTCAAGCAGGATGGCGTTGTGGCAGGGTTGCCATTGCTAGAGCGCGTGTTCCAGAAATTGGATTCCCAGGCCGTGGTCAAACTTTTTGCCCAGGAGGGTGAACTTGTTTGCGCAGGCACCACCATTGTGACCATAGAAGGCTCTTTAGCAGCTCTGCTGATGGGAGAACGGGTTGCGCTTAACTTAGTAATGCGCCTCGGCGGCATTGCTACTTTAACGCGCCGCTATGTAGATCAGATTGCCGATTTGCCGACACAGCTTGTCGATACGCGCAAAACTACGCCAGGGCTGAGGTCACTCGAAAAATACGCGACGGCAGTGGGGGGTGCCCAAAATCATCGGTTTGGCCTCGATGACGCCGTGATGATTAAAGATAACCACATTGTTGCGGCTGGAGGAATTGCGATCGCAATTCAGCGAGTGCGCCAAGTCTCTCCGTTTGTTCTGGCGATTGAGGTAGAAACCGAAGACTTAGAGCAGGTAAAAGAAGCCGTTGCCCACGGGGCCGATATTATTATGCTCGACAACATGGCGATCGCCCAGATGAAAGAGGCAGTCGCCTACATTCGCGGCAAAAATCCGCGCATTAAAATTGAGGCTTCGGGTAATGTGACCTTAAGCAACCTACGACCCATCGCCGAGACAGGGGTTGATTTTGTCTCTACTAGCGCCCCTATCACGCAGGCCACCTGGCTAGATTTGAGCCTGAGAATTTTATAGGTTGGGCGCTGTGGCAAGATAGACCAGAGATCTGACACCGTAGGTCTGACACCATCAAATGATGACAAAATCTTTACAAACTAAGGTGCAGAATGGGTCTATTGCCCCTCAGCGGAGAGATTTAAGCGTCGTTTAGGGCGTTTCTTTCCGCCGTTTCGCAAGGGAAAGCATCGTTCGCGGTAAACTGTCTGCATCTCACCCTGAAGCGACTTCAGGATGCTTGAGCCTCTTTTTTTATTGTTTGTCAGGTCTATTTCCTATGTCTGACCTTCCGTTTACGCTAGATCAGCTCAGAATTTTAAAGGCGATCGCAGCGGAAGGAAGTTTCAAGCGCGCCGCAGATAGTCTCTACGTTTCTCAGCCTGCTGTCAGCCTTCAGGTGCAAAATCTAGAGCGGCAGCTTGATGTGCCGCTGTTTGACCGAGGGGGTCGCCGCGCTCAGCTTACCGAGGCAGGGCATTTATTGCTGGAATATGGCGATCGCATTTTGGCACTGTGCCAAGAAACCTGTCGCGCCATCGAGGACCTACATAACCTTCAGGGTGGCACGCTCATTATTGGGGCAAGCCAGACTACGGGCACCTACCTCATGCCCAAATTGATTGGGGTGTTTCGCCACGCCTACCCAGAGGTGGCAGTGCAGCTTCATGTCCACTCCACTCGACGCACCTGTTGGAGCGTAGTGAATGGGCAGGTCGATCTCGCCATTATTGGTGGGGAAGTGCCTCTAGAGTTGCAATCAACCTTAGAAATTGCGCCCTACGCAGAGGATGAGCTGGCGCTAGTGCTGCCTATCTTTCACCCCCTTGCCCAAAAAGATACGGTTCAGCGCGAAGATCTTTATCGGCTTGGGTTTATTACCCTAGATGCTCAGTCCACCATCCGTAAGGTGATTGACCAGATTTTAGTGCGCGGCAACATTGACCCGCGCTTGCTAAAGGTAGAAATGGAGCTGAACTCTATTGAGGCCATCAAAAACGCAGTGCAGTCTGGGTTAGGGGCTGCCTTTATTTCGGTATCCGCCATTGAAAAAGAGCTAAAGCTGGGGGCGCTCAAGCGGGTCAATATCGAAAACGTTGTAATCAAGCGGACACTGTCTCTGATTTTGAACCCCAATCGGTATCGATCCAAGGCATCCGAGATTTTTATTGCTAAAGTTTTGCCTCAGCTTTCGACCCTCACCGCCAATATTGACTTCCTTCGCACTCTCTCAGATGAAAGTATGTCTGCTCTTTCCTCTTCCGATGTCAGCGCTCTGTAAGTCAAAGTGCTTTAAGAAAAAATCAACGTGGATGCTTGGGCGTACTTAAATCAAAACAGTAAATTGAGTTATAAGTATTCTCATTCAAAAGGATTGTATGGATCTCAATCTGCAAGACTACATTGTGTTACTGCATCCGGCGATCACCGTTGCTGTTGTGTTTCCCATTATTGGCATGGTGGTCAAGATGGCGTGGCAAACGCGCCAACGACGCCTCGATACATTGTCAGGCAATAAAAGTAAGCTCCCACCCAGCGTTGGCTTAGAGCATGTCGCACTAGGGCAATGGCTCACAGGGGCAGTAATTGGCGTGGTGTTACTGGCGCTTGCCAACGAGATTTACTCCCCCATTATTGAAGGGCAACTCTGGCAAAAAGACGCGGCGAAAGTGAGCCTTATCTCTGCCTTTTTTGTCGCAACCATTGCGGCATTGATTTTGCTTTATAAGGCCAAAGCCCGACTGTGGCGCGGTGTTTTTGCAACCCTGACAGGCATGGGGCTGGTTATTCTAGGCGCGCAGGATGGGGTCTATCGTAATGATGCGTACTGGTATTTGTCGCACTACTACCACGGCATTGCAGCCTCCCTACTCATGATTTTTGCCCTAGCGATTTTGCGAGAGATTTATCAAGACCGCTCCAATCGTTGGCGGACGGTGCATATTGTACTCAACTGCGTGGCGCTGGTGCTGTTTGTGGCACAGGGCTTTACAGGGTCGCGATCGCTTCTCGAAATTCCGCTGAGTTGGCAAAAGAGCTATGTTTACCAGTGCAATTTTGACAAAGCCTCACCGCAATATAAAACCTGTCCTGCCCCTGCCGCCAAAAAGTAGGGTTGCCGAGGATTGGAAATAAAATAACACCCAGGTTTTGTGGGGGCAAATTTAGCTGATACTGCACCGGAGAATCCCTGATTTAACA